>JAYTFQ010000816.1:0-2716 GCA_043734225.1 Anaerolineales bacterium
GCTGGGGGGCCGCCGTTTACGCTGGGCTGAGCAGCCTGGTGGGCCTGGTCTTCGTCGTCGTGCCAGCGCTGGGGCTGGGGCAGCCGGCGATGGTCTTGACCTGGCCGGACTGGCTGTATTACGCCGCGGTCTACGGGGCGAGTGCGATCTTGCTGCGCCTGCTGACGCGGCAAGTTGAAGCCAGCCTCCACCGGGCCGAGCAACTGCAAAGCCAGCAAGCTGAGCGCGGCAATGCGCTCGACCAGTCGTTAAGCCTGGAGCGCAAGCGCGCCCAGGAGCTGAAGCTGCTGGCCGACAGCGCGCACCAACTGACGGGCCTGAATGATCCCGAGGCCGTGATGGATGAGGCCGCCCGGCGGCTGGTGGACGATTTTCATTTTGATCACGCCGCGGTCTTTTTGGTCGAAGAGAACCAGTTGGTGGCGCACGCCGCGCGCGGGGCCCTGAGCGCCGCCCGGCCGCTGGGCTCGCGGCTGCCGCTGGATGAGGGCGCGCTGGGCCGCGTGGCGCGCACTGGCGAGACAGTGTGGCAATCGACGGCGGATGGCGACCAGGCGCTGGGCGCGCTGACGCGGGTGCCCATTACCAGCGCCGTGTGGGTGCCGCTGCGGCTGGCCAAGAACGTGGTGGGGGTGTTGGAAGTGGCCAGCACCACGCCCGCGGCGATGGAGGCGGCCGACGTGCGTTCGATCGAATCGCTGGCGGACCTGATGGCCGTGGGCTTGCAAGCCAGCCAGCTCTTCCGGCAACTGCGCAGCCGCCAACAATTTACCGATGGATTGCGGCGCAGCGGCGCGGCGATCAACGAGTCGCTCGATCTGGCCCAAATCGTCAATACCGTTTGTTTGGAGACCAGGCCGGCGTTTGAAGCTGACCAGGTGGAGCTGTGGCTGTTGGCCGGCGGCGCGCCGGCGCAATTGCAGCGCGCCGGCGCGGCCCCGGCGGATGCGGCGGACAGCGCCGTGGACCTGGATCGGCGCGGCGCGATCCTGGCCGGCCAAATGGAGCCTGGCCGGGCAAGGCTGCTGGTGGCGGCTCCGGCCGAGACGGCGGATGGCCGGCTGGATTGGCTGGCGCCCGCGCGTTCGCTTATCCTGGCGCCGCTGAGCCGTGAACACGGCGTGCTGGGGCTGTTGGTCATCGCCGAATGGCGCCGGCCGCAGGCGTATGACAGCGAAGCCACCACGGCGGCCGAGCTGCTGGCCAGCCACCTGGCGGCGGCCATCACCAATGCGCGCCTGGCGGCCGATGACCGGCGGCGGGCCGACGAGCTGGCGCTGCTGAGCGACGTTACCAGCGCCGCGCTGGAGCTGGGTGATTACCCAGCATTGTTGGACACCCTGGCCAACCGGCTGGGTGAGTTGCTGGAGGCGGATGGCTGCTATCTGGTTTTGTGGAACAGCGCCCGGCAGTCCGCCCAGTTGGCCACGGTGTCCAGCGGCTTGAAAGTTGAGTCAGCGCCGCTGGATGCCGGCCGGGCCGCCGGGATCGATCAATTGACCCAGGCCGTGCTGATGGCCGGGCAGGCCGTGGCCGTGCCGGACGCGGACCTGGCCGAGGGCGGCGCGGCGGCCGGCCTGGCGGCGGCCGCGCTGAGCCTGCCGCTCATCGCCGATGGGCAATGGCTGGGGGCGGCGCACCTGATCTACCGGCAGCCGCGGCGCTTTGGCGAGGACGAGATCGCTTATGCCGCCCGGGCCGGGCGCCAGATTGCCCTGGCCATGTCGAAGGAGCGCGCTCTGACGGCTGAGCGCCGGCGCAACAGCGAGCTGCAAGCGCTGCAGGCGGCCAGCCTGCGCGTGACCTCCAGCCTGGATCTGCGGCAGGTGCTGGAAGCGATCTTGCAGCAGGCGTTGATCTTGGCCGGCGGCGAGGACGCGCACATTTTTCTGTATGATGGCCGCCGCCTGGAATTTGGGGCGGCGCTGTGGGCGGATGGCGGCCAGCATGATCCGCTTCCGGCGCCGCGGCGCGGCGGTCTGACCCAGACGGTGGCGTTGACGGCCCAGCGGGTGGTGGTGGAAGACGCCAATCGGCACCCGCTGTATCAGGATTGGCCCTGGGGCGGCGCGATTGTGGGGCTGCCGCTGCGCAGCGGCGGCCAGGTGCGCGGCGTGATGAACGTGGCCTTTGCCCGGCCGCGCCAGTTTGACGACAACGATCTGCGCGTGCTGGATTTGCTGGCCGACCAGGCGGCTGTGGCGCTCGAAAACGCGCGGCTGTTCAAAGCCGAACGCGAGCAGCGCGCGCTGGCCGAGGCCTTGCGCGCCGCCAGCCTGGCGCTGAGCGGCAGCCTGGAATTCGAAGACGTGCTCGACCGCCTGCTGGATCAAATTGAGCGCGTGGTGCCATTTGACGCGGCCGCCATTTTGCTGGTGCAGGCGGCCGGCAGCCAGGTGGGCGTGGCGCGCTCGCGCGGTTACGATCTGCTCGGCGCGCAGGCCGCCGCCTGGCCGGCGAACGCCGCCTTCGATCTAGGCCTGACCGCGCCCTTGCGCCAGATGGCCGACACACAGCAGCCGCTGATCGTGGCCGATACACAGGCCGAGCCCGGTTGGAGCCTGGGCGCTGCCCCGCAATTACATGCGTGGGCCGGCGTGCCCATCGTGGCGCATCAGCAAGTCATTGCCTTCTTCACGCTGGACAAGACCGAGCCCGATTTCTACCAGCAGGACCACGCCGACCGCCTGGCCGCCTTTGCCGGGCAGGCCGCCCT
>JAYTFQ010000817.1:0-1539 GCA_043734225.1 Anaerolineales bacterium
TTTGGGGGCACGAATGCTTTCAGCCCGAACGTGATTTGGGGGCCAGCGGGCAATTCGTTTGACGCCTGGAGCCTGTTCTCGGTGCAGGCGACGGCCCAATCCAGCAATGTGACAGTCTTTACGCGCTCGTCGCCCTACTGGGGCGTGCAGCATAACGACGTGTATCTGGACGATGCCAGCCTGGTCGCCGTCGGCGCGGGCAGCGTGACAGGCGGCGGCGATTCCACGACCACCACGACCACTACCACCACCGCTCCGCCGGCGCCCAGCGGCCCCGATGGCAGCTACACGGTGCAGACCGGCGATATCCTCACCCGCATCGCCTTCAAGTTTGGCGTGACGGTGGAGGCCATCGTGTCGGCCAATCACATCACCAACCCGAACCTGCTGCGCGTCGGCCAGGCGTTGACCATTCCTGGGGTCACCGTCACCGACCAGAACAGCAACTCGACACCGGCCACCACCCCGGCCACCGGCACCATCAGCTATCTTGTCGTCGCCGGCGACAGCCTGTCAAAGCTGGCGTTTGTGTACGATGTCAGCATCGAGCGCATCAAACAGCTCAACAAACTCAAGAGCGACATGATCTGGATCGGTCAGACGCTGATCATCGCGCCCTGACGGCGCGCCCGGCAGCCGACCATACGGACGACGAACCGCCCAGGCCTGCCTGGGCGGTTTGCTTTTGCAGCCCGCGGCGCGCCGTCGGCCGCCCGCCAACCTTATCGGTTATACTGGGTTCAGCGGGAGTGGCGGCAGCCTCTCCCGCTTACCGCGCATGGACACCGTTGAAATCCGCCGCCAGGGCCGATTTGGCCAACACCCGGAGACAGCCCGCTCGTGACTCGCGCGTCGTTTAGGCGCCCTCGGCGCCTGTGGTCCGCCTGGCCGCTGGCCGTCATCCTTATCGGCCATTGGGCATTAAGCCTGGGCTTCAATTATGTGACCCCAGTCTTTGAAGGCCCAGACGAGCCCAATCATTTCCTGTTTATCCGCTATCTCCAGATCTACCACCAACTGCCAGTGCAGGGCAACGAGCTGAAGGCCGTGCGCGCCCATCATGCGCCGGCCTATTTTGCGCTGGGCGCGCTGCTGCTGGCCTGGTCGCCGCCAGGCACCAGCGCCGACTGGGCCAGCCTGACCTTTCAGGAAAATCCGCGTTATCTCTTTCGGCTGGACGATCCGGAGCCGACCAACAAGTCGGTTTTCATGCATGGCCGGCCGGACGAGCAGTTTCCCTACCAGGGCGTGCCGCTGGCCGTGCACGTGGCGCGCCTGCTCTCGCTGGCCTTCTCAACCCTGGCCATTGTGTTCACCTATTGGCTGGCCTTGAGCATGTTTCCGGGCAACCACACATTGGCGGCGCTGGCAGCCGGATTGGTCGCGTTTGACCCGATGGTGGCCTTCATGAGCGCCATCGTGCAGAACGACACGGCCACCCTGGCCTCCGGCGCGGCTGTGGTCCTGCTGCTGAGCCGCAACCTGCGCCGCCAGCCCGATTTCCGCGATTGGCTGCTGGTGGGGACGGCGCTGGGTGTG
>JAYTFQ010000818.1:0-4513 GCA_043734225.1 Anaerolineales bacterium
GCTCTTTTTCAACCAGATTCACGACAGCAATGACGCTGCACTAACGGATGCCGCCGTTTTCAACGCCGAGCCGGTTGGCCTGCTGGCGGGCTTGACCAATGGCGAGCTGGCCCAGGTCGTCAACTGGACCTTGAGCCCTGTCCTGCACCTGTTTTTGCCGCTGGTCCGGGGCTGAACTTTTCCTGTGATCGGCAGGCGCGGCGAGCCTGGTGGCGCCACGAACGGTCGTTAAACTAAAAACCGGGCCAAAAGGCCCGGTTTTTAGTTGGTTGGAAAGACTGGGGTACTTTACCAGCGGCGCGAATCCTGCCCCAACAGCCCCAGTGCGCTACGCAGACTTGGCACAAACCGGCGTGACCATTACCGCGCGGCTGACGCTGGCCGATGCACCGTTCTCGATGGCTGAGCGCGGCAAAGTCGCTGTAAAATAAGCAGGAACAAACGCGTCCGGCGCCGCTTCGCAGGCGGCCCAGCGCATGACCGGCAGAGGCGGCCGGCCAGCAAAGCATAACCCGGCGGGCCGCCCAGCGTCAAGCACGAGCGGCCCATTTTGTTTGGAGTGTCCATTGTGATTGACGACGTGACGCTGTTTCTAAACAAGACCACGGCCCACCAGTTTTGGGAATGGCTTGATGACTATACGCGCTTCAAGGCGGTAAGAACGATAACGTTTTCCGACAATTTTGGGCCAGGCTATCTTGACCTATCCCAATCCCTTGATTCGGTAGGGCCAGCGACCCGCAATCTAGGCGGAGTATTAATTAGACCCGAAGGCGATAGTATGCGCGTGATGCACGACCCGTGGACCTGTTTTAGCTTTGTTTGTATGGAAACCGGCGAACGGCTGCGGGTAGAAATTGGCAGGCCAGCTCATGCTGAAGAGACCAAGCCTTACTTAGACAATTTGATTATGGCGATACAGCAAACGTGGCCCGACACGCAGCCCACGGAATGGGCCGGAACCCGTGCATGGGGACCACTGACGCACAGCCCCGCGGCTGGCCGCCAGTATCAGCCCGACGAGCCGGATACTGAGACCGTCGAGAGAATGCGCGACATGCTGGCACGCATCCGGAAAGACTCGGTTTATCGCTTGACCGTGCCACAGGCGATAGCGGCCTTTGAACAGGGATTATGCTATGTCGAACCGCCACATTACGAAGTTAAGCCGGGCGGTACTGAGACCCGCTGGCTTGATATTTACAAAGACGGCATGCACCGCGGACGCTATATGTTCACCCCGAAGCCGGGCGGTACAGAATGCCGAGTAAATTGGTTTGGCGAAAGTGAGCCAGAGCGGATAATGCTCATGGCCTTGATGGATTTTCACGCCAAACAGCTAGAAGCCGAGATAGAGACCGCGGCCAACAAACTGCCGGCGGCTGAAAATGTGGCGCCGGCCGCGCCTGACGTTTTTACGAAGGCTGAAGACGAGCGGCGCCGTGCCATTGTCGCCAAAGCCAATAAGCTTTACCGGACGATGGATACCCCTACGTGGACGAAAGTGGCCGGCAGTGACGAAGTAGACACGCCGGAGCGCACGCTACGCAAGTGGCGAAAGGACTCAAGGTATTGGTAGCGGCAAAAACCGGCAAGAAGCGGCAAGAAGCGGCGGTGTTTATCACACCGCCGTTTTATTTTGCTAGTCTGATTGTCACAGGCTAACACGGAGATAACGATGTGGCGCAGATGACCGTCAAGCTAAAACCCGCTGAGAAAGACGCCCTCCATACCCTGGCCGAGCCCGAGCGGCGAGACTCGCCAGACCAAGCGGCCCTAATCGTAGTGCGTGAGCTAGGGCGGGCGGGTTGCCTATGAAGATTGCCTAGCCGGCCCAGGCGGTCGAAGCATAAACGCCGACACGCTGGGCGACACCACGTTCCGCGCATTGGGACCGGCTATCAGCGATGGTTACTCAAATCTCTGGCTAGGAAGGAGGTGAATGGCTATGACAGTTGATCCAACGGCAGTGTTTATGATCGGGCTGCAGCTGGGACAGTGGCTGACTATCTATGGGATGTATCAGATGGTCAAGCCCAAACGCCGCCAGACGCAGCGTCGGCGCAACAACAAGAAGGGTTAGTTTTGCGGCGCTATACCCGCCAGGCGCCCCAAACCGGGCCGTTAAAACCAAAAACCGGGCCAAAAGGCCCGGTTTTTTCGGTGGGGTGGAACGATTGGATTACTTTACCAGCCGCGGGAATCCTGCCCCATCAGACCAAAAATACTGATGGCGGCGAAGATGGCCAGCACTAGCACCAATACCACGCTGGCGGCGATCGTTAGAGGTACCATGGGCTCCTCCTTGGGTGCGCTGGCTGCCTCGAAGGCCTGCTGGTGAAATCCGCTGGCAGCGGCCCCGGGGGGCTCTTGCTTGCGGTGGCGTTTCCACCTGCCGGCTTACGCGGAACGAGGCCGCACAGCACCACACTCACTCTATATACTTAAACACCATCCAGGCGGTTCGGTTACGCCACTGCCTAAATCCTGATCATACGTACGCGATGAGTCCGATTCTGATTCTGGATGATGCGGATTATGTTTCGCCAACTGCCTGAACATACTGTAGCCGCAGGGCCGCTGCGCCGGCATCGGCCGGCGGCTGAGTCTGACCTCAGCCGCCGGCCTAACTCGCTGTCGGCCGGCGCCTACGCCAATCACTTGCCAAGACGCCCGTTGCGCAGTACCGTACGCCCATCACACTCTCTGGCGCCGTCGAAAGGGAACAGACAGCATGAGCGAACGCGTTGGTTTTATCGGCCTGGGCATCATGGGGCGCGGCATGGCGCGCAATTTACTGAAGGCCGGCTTTTCGGTGCGAGTTTGGAACCGGACCCAGGCACGGATGGACGAGCTGGCCGCCGAAGGCGCCGCCACGGCCGCCGACCCGGCCAGCCTGGCCGCCCAGGTGGACATCCTGATCACCTGCGTCAGCGACACGCCGGACGTGGAAGCTGTGCTGGTGGGTGACAAGCCCTCCGGCGCCATCCACGGCCTGCGCCCCGGCAGCCTGGTCATCGATATGAGCACCATCAGCCCGCACGCCACCCGCGCGCTAGCCGAACAGCTGCAAGCCAAGGGGGTGGAGATGCTCGACGCCCCGGTGAGCGGCGGCAGCGAGGGCGCCGCCCGCGGCACCCTGACCATCATGGTCGGCGGCGCCGCCGAGCAGGTGGCCCGCGCCCGGCCGGTTTTCGAGGCCATGGGCAAGACCATCACCCACGTCGGCGGCCACGGCGACGGCCAGACCGTCAAGCTGGTCAACCAGATCCTGGTAGTGGGGCATGCCCTTGCCATGAGCGAGGCGCTGCTCTTCGCCCAGGCCGGCGGGGTGGACCTTCGCCTGGCGCTGGAGGCCGTCAAGGCCGGCGCGGCCGGCAGTTGGATGCTCAGCAACCGCGGCCCGCAGATCATCGAGCGCGATTGGCGCCCCGGCTTCACCATCGACTTGCAGCAAAAGGACGTGCGGCTGGTGCTGGCCGCCGCCGACCAGATGGGCGTGCCGGTGCTGGGCACTAGCCTGATCTTTAACCTTTATCGCACCCTGCAAGCCGAGGGCCTGGGCGCCGAGGGCAACCACGCCCTGATCAAGGCGCTAGAGCGGCTGTCGGGCATCGAGGTGAAGGCGAGCGCGCCCGCCGGCAAGTAAAATCTGATCCACGAAGGGACACGAAAGAAAATCGATACCTGGTCCGCCGGTGACGCTTACGAGCCCTATATCGGCCGCTGGAGCCGGCCGGTGGCGCGCCAGTTTCTGGCCTGGCTGGGCGTGCCGCCCGGCGGCCGCTGGCTGGACGTGGGCAGCGGCACCGGCGCTCTGTCGCAGACGATTCTGGAGACGGCCGCGCCGCTCGCCGTCCACGGCGTCGACCGCTCGCAGGGCTATGTGGCCTACGCCCGCGCGAACGTGGCCGATGGCCGCGCGAGCTTCGAGACCGGCGATGCCCAGAACCTGCCCGTGCCGCCGGCCGCCTTTGATGCCGCCGTCTCCGGCCTGGTGCTGAACCTTATCCCCCAGCCCGCCCGCATGCTGGCCGGCATGGTCCGCGCCGTCCGGCCGGGCGGGGTGGTGGCCGTGTATGTGTGGGACTACGCGGGCCAGATGCAGCTGCTGCGCTACTTCTTTGATGCCGCGACGGCGCTTGACCCCGCCGCTGCCGCGCACGACGAGGGCCAGCGCTTCACCATTAGCCAGCCCCAGCCGCTGGCCGAGCTAATCCGAGCTGCCGGGCTGGAACAGGTGGAAACGCGCGCGATCGACGTCCCCACTGTTTTCCGCGACTTCGACGATTATTGGCTGCCGTTCCTGGGGGGCCAGGGTCCGGCGCCGGGCTATCTCCTGTCGCTGAGCGACGAGCGCCGGGCCGCCCTGCGCGAGCGGCTGCGGGCCGCGCTGCCGGCCGCGCCGGATGGCGCCATCGCGCTCATCGCCCGCGCCTGGGCCGTCCGCGGCCGGCGGCCGGCGCTCAATCCCTGAGAAATTTCAGCAGCACCTGTTTCACTTCAGCCGGCT
>JAYTFQ010000819.1:0-5001 GCA_043734225.1 Anaerolineales bacterium
GGGGCGGCCGCGGTTGGTCTCAAAAATCCAGGCGTTGGTGGCGTCCAGCACCTCCAGCGTCTCCGGGTCCGGCGCGTTGGGCCAGTCCGGCAGGCGCGGCTCGCCCTGCGCCAGCACCGCCTCCAGCCGCGCAATCGAGCGCTGCTGCCAGGCGCGCAAGTGCGCCAGGTGATCCTTCACCGACAGCTCGGAGGGCAGCAGCGGCTCCACGGCCTCCTCGTCGCTGATGCCGGCCAGCAGCGCCTCCCACGCCAAAAACTCCTCGCGCAGCTTCGCCAGCATTTCGTCTTTGTCGCTCATGGCTGCTCCTAACGCGCCTCGCGCTGCCTGTCCACTCAGTCACTTAGTATACCGCCGCGCGGCCGGCGACATTTTCAAATCTGCCCCGCTCGCCTGGCCGCGCCCTTGTCTCGCGCAGCCGGGATAGGGGAGTCGTGGGGGTGAGGCAGCCGCGTTTGCACTCAAACCTGCTTCAACCTAGACTAAGCGCGTGGCCTCCACTCCTTTCCTCGCCATGCAGATCTTCTACCTGCTGCTGGGCGCGGTCACTCTCTTCGACTATTTTCGCTGGCGCGACCGCCCGCGCCTCGTCATGGCCCTCACCTTCGCCTCCTTTGGCGGCTTCATCCTCACCCAGGACCTGCTGGCCCTGAACTGGTCGCTGCCCGGCCTGTACGCGCTCAACCACTTCCTGCTGCCGCTGCACGCTTGCCTGCTGCTGGTTCTGGTGGACTATTTCCAGGCCGTGCCGCGCTGGGTGCGCTGGACGGCGCTGGGCGGGTTGGTGGCGGTGACACTGCTGGATTGGATCTTCGGCGGCCTGACTGGCGCCGGCGCCGGCCTGCTCATCATCATCATCTATTTCGGCCTGTTCGAAAGCTACGCTGCCGCGCTCATCGTGCGCGGCGCGCGCCGCACCCAGGGCCTCACCCGCCGCCGATTGGCGCTGGCCGCGGCCGGCTCCGGCGCGCTGGCGTTGGTGGCGATTCTCCTCCTGGCCAGCGCCTTCGTGCGCCCGCTGCAGGCGCAGCTCACCTGGATCGTGCCCCTGGGCACCGGCCTGGCCGCCGTCTGCCAATATCTGGGCTTTGCCACCCCAGCCTGGCTTCGCCAGCCCTGGCAGTTGGCCGAGCTCTATCGTTTTTTGCGACAGATTCAGGCTGGCCAGTCTCTGACCGTGGCGCGCGCTGGCACAGCGGCCGGCGCGGCTGAGCTGGACGAGCGCACCGAGCTGGTCTTGAACGAGTTGTGCCTGGCAGGCATGCGCGCCGGCGGCGGCCTGGCTGCCGCCGTGGCGTTGGCGCCGCCTGGCGCCGGGGCCCTCAGCCTGCCCGCGCCGGCCGCGGCGCCGCCTGGCGCTGGGGACCTCACCCTGCACGCGCCGACCCAGCCGCGGCTCCACGGGGCGCAGCCCGGCCCGCGAGGCGCCATCGCCCGCGCCTGGAGCTCGCGCCAGGCGCAAGTCGCCACCGCCCCCGCCGACTTCGGGCTGCCGGCCAGCGCCCTGGCCGGGCTGACCGAGGCCGATACGCTCCTGGTCGTGCCCATCCTCGTCGGCCGCCAGGCCTGGGGGCTGCTGCTCGTCCTGCGCCGCAGCCTGTCGCCGTTTGTGGCCGCCGACCTGCGCTTGCTGGGCTTGCTGGCTGAACAGGTGGCCCAGTCCTTGGAATATTCAGCGCTGATCAACCAATTGCGCCAGCGCACCCTCCAGCTCGAAACGGCCAACAAGGAGCTGGAGTCCTTTTCCTACTCCGTCTCGCACGACCTGCGCACCCCGCTGCGCGCGCTGGACGGCCTCAGCCTGGCGCTGCTCGAGGACTATGGCCGCCTGCTGCCGCCCGAGGCCGCCAACTACCTGGATCGCATCCGCGCCGCCGCACAGCGCATGGGCGAGCTGGTGGATGACCTGCTCAACCTGGCCCAGGTCAGCCGGAGCGAGATGCGCAGCGCCCCAGTCGACCTGAGCGCGCTGGCCCAGTCCGTGTGGGACGAGCTGCGCCTGGCCGAGCCCAACCGTGTGGTGGCCTTCACCGTTCAGCCCGCGCTGCAGGCCGATGGTGATGCGCGCCTGCTGCGCCAGGCGCTGACCAACCTGCTGGGCAATGCCTGGAAGTTCAGCGGCAAGCGCCCCAGCGCCAGCGTCGAGTTTGGCGCCAGCGGCTCGGATGACGCGCGCGTTTATTTCGTGCGTGATGACGGGGCCGGCTTCGACATGACCTATGCCGACCGGCTCTTCGGGCCATTCCAGCGCCTGCACCAAACCAGCGATTTTCCGGGCACCGGTGTCGGCCTGGCCATCGTGGAGCGCATTGTGCGCCGGCATGGCGGCCGCATTTGGGCCGAGGCGGCCCCGGAGCAGGGCGCCACGTTCTATTTCACGCTTGGGGCGCCGCCCGGCGCCAACCCTTTGGAGGTCACAAACTGATGTCGCCCGCGCGCTTCGATCACCTTAAGGGCGTCTTCGGGCTGCTGCCCACGCCCTATCGCGACGACTATGAAATCCTCACCCCCGACCTGCTGGCCGCCGCCGAGTTCTGCTGCCGCACCGGCCAGCACGGCATCGTCTGGCCGGTGATGGTCGGCGAGTTCTATTTCTTGGGCGAGGATGAGCGCCTGCGCCAGTTGGACGCGCTGCTGGCCGCCGTCAATGGCCGGCTGCCGTTCGTGTTTGGCTGCTCGGGGGTCTCGCTGCATCAGGTGCTGCTCTTCGCCCGCGCCGCCGAGCACGCCGGCGCGGATGCCATCATCGCCATGGCCCCGGCGCGCGCCAACACCGCCATCGCCATGGACATGTTCCGGCGCCTGGCCGAGGTCTACACCGGCCCGATCATCCTGCAAAACGCCGCCACCTACGCGCCCCTCACCGGCGAGCAGGTGGCCCAACTGGTGGATGAGATCCCGCAGATTCAATATATCAAAGAGGAGCGCCCGCCCGGCCCCAAGCACGTGGCGGAGATCAGCCGGCTGGTGGGCAGCCAGGTGAAGACCATCTTCGGCGGCTTCGGCGGCCGCTACCTGCCGGAAGAGCTGCGCCGGGGCGCCAACGGCGCCATGCCCGCCTGCCAACTGGCCGACGTGCTGGCGCGCGTCATGCAGCGCTGGTGGCAGGGCGACCAGGCCGGCGCCCGCGAGCTGCACAACCGCCTGCTGCCGCTCATCATCCGCGAGAGCTACCCGTTCATGCGCTACATGCTCAAGCGCCGCGGCGTGTTCACCTCTCTGGTCGAGCGCGCCCCCAGCCCGGCCGAGGCGCTGGATGCCGGCGACAAGGCCGAGATTTCCACGCTGCTGGCCGCCATCAGCGGCGATATGGGCGGCTACCCGTTCGGGCCGGAATAAACCGAAATGCTTAAACACGACCCCTCGCGAACGGCGCAGGGGGAGAGCGGCCGATACCCCCAAGCTCTCCGCCCCGGCCCAGCGCGCCCTGGACGGCGCCGGCATCGCCAATCTCAAGCAGCTTTCCAAATTTACCGAGGCTGAAATCAAAGCCCTGCACGGCATCGGGCCGAATGCGTTGGAGCAGCTCAGCGCGGCGCTGCTGGCCAAGGGTCTGGCGTTCCGCGCCGCCACCAGCTAGAAGAAATAACTATTGCTTTGTCCTGAAATTCGGGCTATGCTCGACGCCATCCCCTGTTTTACTGACATTTAGCACCCAAAGGGGGCAGACAATCGCACACGGCCTTCGCTCGGCCGCCGTCCCACAAGAGGAGACTCATGCCCCAGCCGAATCTTGTGACACACCGTCCCCGCTCGCTCATTTTGGCTGGCTTGCTGCTGAGCGTTGCCCTCAGCCTGGGTGCGGTCTCCATACCCTCTGCCCAGGCCGCCCGCGCCGCCGATTACAACAAGAATATCTATCTATTCGTCACAAAGGCTGGCAGCGCCGAGCGCACCATCTGCGTTGGGGATAAAGTGGAGATCAGCGCGCGCGTGCTCGCCGTCGTCGACGTGCTCAATGATCCCAACGCCGAGAAGCAGTTCGCGCCGTTAATTGGCGTGCCGCTCCAGGCTTCGGTGAGCAACCCCAGCGTCGGCGTCATATCGCCCGCCGCCAGCGCCACCACCGTCGCCGCCGATCCCATTGGCCAGGCAACATTCATCTTCACCGCCCAGAAGGCCGGCACCACCACCATCCAGGTGGACGGGAAGCTCATTCACAATCAGTTGTTGGGCGTTGTGTTGAGCTCAGACACCGTCACCGGCAAGTTGGCGCTCACGGTCGAGAAGTGTTCCTATCGGATGGATGTGACCGGGGTCTGGCATATGGAAGGCAAGATAACCCTGATCGCGGAGATTACGAATGCCGCCCTGGCGCCGATAGGCGATGGCCAATATGCCGGCAATGGCGACGTCACCTGGTTCGCGGAGACAAAGTATCCACCGCCCTGCCACGTGGTGCATCACCCGCCGCCCAGCCGCGTGTATATCACCGCAAAGTCCATCGGCCGTGACCTGCTGGAAGTGAACGTGACCTGGGAGGAGTCGCACGCGATGTCCAGCACGCTCGTCTGTCCGACCGCCAGCTCGGATATGTTTGGCAGTCACCCGATCACACCGGACCCGGCCCGCTTCTGGGTGTTGAGCACTGGCGGCACCTCCCGCCGCCAGCCAGCCCTGTTCGGCGCGACGACCATCGACCGGACCGCCATCTACACCATCGTTTGGACGCCTGGCCAATGAACCCCGCACGGCCCGCACCAAGGCGGACGCATTCGAACTTGCGGCGGTCTGGCTGGCTGCTGGCCGTGCCAGTGCTGGTTTCACTGGCCTGCACTGCCGCGCTCGGCGGCCCGCCCAAGCCGACGGCGGTGCCCGGCGCCCCCACCGCCGCCGTCGCTACGCTGGCCGCCGCCACGGCCGCCCCCGGCCAGCCCACACTGGCGGCCACTCAGGCCCCCAAGGGCACTAAAGCCGCTCAGCCCACCGCCGCCGGCACGGCTGTGCCGCTGGTGTTTGGCGCCGGCGCCTTCAATTTGCCTGATGCCACAGCGCACCTGG
>JAYTFQ010000820.1:0-1999 GCA_043734225.1 Anaerolineales bacterium
CTTGGGGCGTCGGGCCGCCGCATTCCGTTCGGCCAGTATTTCAAAACAGGCTGCGCCCTTCCCCTAAAACCACAAGTGTTTTTCTGTCCGGCCGCGCAGCGCCAGCAGGGCGGCGTTCAGCGAGCGGATGAGCAGCCCGGCATCCGAGCCGAGCCCGATCAGGCGGAAGCCCTGGTCGCGGCGCTGGAGGCTGTCTTCCAGACTGGTGGCCATGACGCCGGCCCCAATGCCGCGCGCGGCGGCCCGGGCCAGCACGTTCAGAATTTGCTCGGCCACGCCCGGCCCTTCCCACTGGCCCAGGTAGCCCTGGCTGGCCGATAGATCGGCCGGGCCAAAAAAGATGGCCTCCAGCCCGGGCACGGCCAGAATCTCGTCGATGTGGTCCACCGCCTCGCGCGTCTCGATCAGCGGGATGATGAGCGTCTCCTGGTCGGCGTAGCTCAGATACTCCTCCAGGCCCAGCCCCCAGGTGACGGCGCGCTCGCCGCCCACCCCGCGCACGCCGCGCGGCGGGTAGCGGCCAAAGCGAAAGCCCTGCTCCAGGTCAGCGGCGCCGCGCACCAGCGGCAGGATCACGCCATGCGCGCCCATATCCAGCGCGCGCTTGACCGTGCTGATATTCGTGTCCGGCACGCGCACCACCGCCGCCGTGTCGGAGCCGCGCACGGCGCGCAGAATGCCGATCACGTCGCCGTAATCGAGATGGCCGTGCTCCATGTCGATGCACACCCAGTCCAGCCCCAGCGCCACGGCGATCTCGGCCAGCGCCGGATCCTTCATGGTGATCCACAACCCATAGCTGGCCTGGCCGGCTTGCAGCCGCGCGCGTAATTTATTGCGTGTCATTTGGCTGCTCCTGATTCGTCATTTTGACGCCAATTACCCGGCATCCAACACCGGACCGAATGGGAGCCTGTGGCCGCCCCCTCCGGGCGTCGGGCCGCATCATCCCATTCGGCCAAAATATCCTTGATGACCTCGGGCAGCGTGGCGTGCCGGCGCGGCTAGACGATGGCCACCGGCCGCACCCACGAGCCGGTGGCGCCTTCGATCTTGAGCGGCAGGCAGATGAACAAACACTCGCGCACGCCGGCCTGCAGCAGGTCTTCCAAATATAGATTTTCCACAATGTGAATGCCGCGCTGGATGAGCAGCGCCTCGTGCACCGTGTCGTCCTGGTCGGGCGTGGGCATGGGGTCGGCGCTGGTAGTATCCAGGCCAAAGAGCATCATGCCCTGCTCGGCCAGCCAGCGCGCCGCCGGACCGGACAGGCCGGGCGCCCCGGCCTCGAAGGCGGCCCGGTCGGTGGCGAACTGGACGATCTTGCCGGTGCGGATGAGCACTGCATCGCCGGGCCGCAGCGCCACGCCCTGCTGCGTGACGGCCGCCTGGAGCTGGTCCAGGGTGACGGCATAGCCATCCGGCACGGGGGTCTGGCCGACCGTGGCGGCCACGTCGATGACCACCGCGCGGCAGATGATGGGCGGGATGGTTTCGGCGCCGTTGGCGCGCCAGCCGCGGTCGGTGAGCAGGTCATCCACCCGGCCGTTGTTGAACACCCGCCCATGGCGCTGGGCGTGGATCAGGGCATCCAGGTGCGAGGACTGGTGCAGCGAGCCCTGCACCAACTCCACCGAAAAGCTGTTGCCGCGCATGGCCGGGTTGGCGGCAAAGACAGCGGGGGTGCGGAACTGGGTGAGCAGAAATCCCACCACTGAGTCAGCGGGCAGGCGCGGGGTGGCGTTGCCCAGCAGCACGCCCAGGTCGAACACCTGGCCCCGCTGCGCCAACCCCAGCGCCGCCCGGGTCGATTCGGCGGACATGGCCGCCAGAGCGCCGATATTGTTGGTCATCTTCATATTCCTTTTTCCGAAACATGACTCACCCCGAATTTAATTTAAGCAGGGTGGGCGGACGGTGGGCGAGCCAGAGTAAGCTGAGCGCCAGTCGTAAGCGGTAAAGGGGGAAGTGGGTGCTGCGGAGACGCTGGTCGGAGCGG
>JAYTFQ010000821.1:0-2594 GCA_043734225.1 Anaerolineales bacterium
GCTGGGGCTTGCTCCAGCACAACGTGCGCGTTGGTCCCGCTCAATCCAAAGGCACTCACGGCGGCGTAGCGCGACTCGCCGGCTGCCGCCCAGGGCTGCAACGTGGTCAGGATTTGCAAGGAAGTGTCACGCAAGTCGATGCGCGGGTTGAGCTGGCGCAGGTGCAGATGCGGCGGGATGGCCTGATGGTGCAAGACCAACACGGTTTTGATCAGCCCGGCAATACCAGCCGCCGCTTCCAAATGACCCAGGTTGGTCTTGACCGAACCAACCGCGCAGGTCTGGCCGCTGGGCCGCGGTTGACCGTAGACAGCCTTGAGCGCTTCCATCTCGATTGGGTCGCCGAGCGGCGTGCCGGTGCCATGCGCTTCAACAAACCCGACGGCCTCAGGCGCAACTTCGCCATCTTCCAGGGCCTGGCGAATGACGGCCTGCTGTGCCAGCATGTTTGGGGCCGTGAGGCCGGTAGAGCGGCCATCCTGGTTGACAGCCGAGCCGCGGATCAAGGCCCAGATATGGTCGCCATCGGCCACGGCATCCCGCAGCCGCTTGAGTACGACGACCCCACAGCCCTCGCCCCGCACGTAACCGTTGGCGCGCGCATCGAAGGTCTTGCAGCGCCCGTCGGGCGCCAGCGCCATAAGTCGCGAAGACAGGATCGTGCCCAGCGGCGTGAGGATAAGGTTGACGCCGCCCGCCAGCGCCAGGCCGCACTCCTGGCGGCGCAGACTCTGGCAAGCCAGATGGACGGCCACCAACGACGAGGAACACAGGGTGTCCACCAGCATACTGGGGCCATGAAAATCGAACACATACGAAAGCCGGCCGGAGGCCACGCCAAGCGAGCTGCCGATGGCCGAGTAGGCATCGTCTTCGTTCTGAAGGTGCGCGTAGTCGTTGTTATACAGGCCCACAAAGACACCGGTACGGCTGCCGGCCAGGCTGTCCGCGGGCAGGCCCGCGTGCTCCAGCGCTTCCCAGGCCACTTCGAGCAGCAGGCGCTGCTGGGGGTCCATCAAGGCCGCTTCACGCGGGGAGATGCCGAAAAAGTACGGATCGAACTGATCCACGGCATCGATGAAGCTGCCCCAGCGCGAATAGGTCTTGCCCGGCCGGGCCGGATCTGGATCGTAGACCGCATTGACATCCCAGCGCGCCGGGGGGACTTCAGACACCGCATCCACGCCCTCGGCCAGCAGACGCCAATAGCGATCCGGGCTGTCCGCGCCGCCCGGGAAGCGGCAGCCGATCCCGACGATGGCAATGGGCTCGGTGCGCGCCCGCTCCAGGGCGTCTACCTGCAATTGCATCTCTTCGAGGGCGAGATAGGCCCGCTGCAGCAGCGGCAGGTCGCCAAATTGGCTGGAGTGGGCGCTCATGACTGGGGCGCTTTGCCCTTGCGCTCAAGCTTCTTCAATAGCAGCGCTTCCATCTCCGCTTCCGATAGCTCGGAGATTCGTTCGGCCGTCCGGCGCAATTCGTCCTGAGCCGACGGCGCCGAGGGCGACGCCGGCGTAGGCCAGGCCTCCTCGGCCAGGCCCAGCGTTTCAGCTAGATGGGTGGTGAGCGCCGCGATCGTCGGGTAGGTCCAGATCAAGGTCGCTGGAATGGTCAACCCCAGGCTGGCCTCCAGCCGATTGCGAATCTCCAAACCCATCAGTGAGTCCAGTCCCAGACTGCCCAGCGGAGTCGCTGGCGCGAGTTGGTCCGGTTCCAACCGCATCACCTGGGCGATCTGCTCGCGCACATGCGCCTGCAGCAACTGGCGGCGCTGGGCAGACGGCGCTGCTTCGAGCGAAGCGCGAACCAGACCGGCCGGCCGCGCGGCGCTGGAGACCCCTTGGATGTCGGCCAGCTCAGACAACAACGGCGCATCGGCCGCGGCCGGGTAGAACTCGCGCCATTGGCGTAAGTTGAAAGACATTACGGCGGCCTGGGCCATCTCCGCCGCCAGCAGCCGTTCGAGGGCGGCCAGGCCGAGCTCGGGCGGCAGGCTGGCCAGGCCGCGAAAGGCCAGCCGCTGGCCGCGGTTGGCCTGTGCCGCGGCCTGGCCGACATCCGCCCACGGCCCCCAGTTGATGCTGAGAGCGGACAGACCCAAAGCCCGGCGATGATGCGCCAGCACGTCGAGAAACGCATTCGCGGCCGCGTAGTTGGCCTGGCCGGGCGCGCCGAGCAGCCCGGCCAGCGACGAGAACAGCACGAAGAAATCAAGCTGGCAATCGGCGGTGAGCGTGTGCAGGTTCAGGGCGACATCGACCTTGGGAACCAGCGCGGCCGCCAGCCGCTCCGGGGTGAGATGGACCAGCAGCCCATCGTCAAGCTGCGCGGCGGCGTGGATCACCCCGCGCAGCGGCGGCATGGTGCGCTTGACCGTCGCCAGGGCGTCCGCCAGGTCTGGCGCGCAAGCCGCGTCCACGGCCATCACGGCCACTTCGGCGCCGGCCTGGCGCAGGCTCGCCACCACCTCAGTGGCCTCGGCCGAGGGCGCCGAGCGGCCCAGCAGCGCCAGGTGGCGCGCACCCTGCGCCACCAGCCAGCGCGCCACCACCAGCCCCACCCCGCCCAGCCCGCCCACAATCAGATAACTGGCG
>JAYTFQ010000822.1:0-3961 GCA_043734225.1 Anaerolineales bacterium
GCCTGCTGCGCCTGGCGCCGGCCGAGGGCCGGCGCTAGCGAGGGCGTGACCATGGCCAACCTACCGTTGTTTCTGCCGCCCGTATTTGACGCCGCGCCGGTGTGTACGCCTGGACCGGATGGCCGCTGTTCCCTGTGCGCCGACGAAGGCCTGCCGGGGCAGGTGCTCGCGCTGCGG
Organism: Anaerolineales bacterium; assembly: GCA_043734225.1. GTDB lineage: Bacteria > Chloroflexota > Anaerolineae > Anaerolineales > UBA6663 > JAYTFQ01. The sequence continues at coordinate 178 of JAYTFQ010000822.1, forward strand.
GCGGGCAACCTGGCCTGGGTGGCGCTGGCGCAGGGCCCACAGGAAGTGGCGCTGGATCTGGTGGATGACATTCAGCCCGGCGATTGGGTGCTGGTGCATTTGGGTTTTGCCATCGCCACGCTGGCCGGCGATCCGCAGGCCGCGGGCGCCAGCGCGGAACCAGGTGAACCGTGACCGGCTCTGACGATCCGTTCTCGGATTTCTTATACCCGTTCCTGGCGGACCAGGGGCAGGATGTGCCGCGGGAGGTGGTGCTGGCCCAGGTGCGTGAATCGACCCGTCAGAAGTCGCGCGAGATTTGTGAGATGCGCCAGGCCTTCCTGGCGGAGCAAGGTGATCGGCTGCCGGCGGCCGCGGAAGCCATGGCGCGCTCGTTTGCCGGCGGCGGGCAGTTGCTGACGTTCGGCAACGGCGGCAGCGCCACCGACGCCCAGGACCTGGCGGCCGACTTCTTGAACCCGGAGCCGGGGTTCTGGCCGCTGCCAGCCCTCAGCCTGACGAATGACATGGGCGTGGTAACGGCGGTTGGCAATGACGTGGGCTTTGAGAATGTTTTTGCCCGCCAGATCATCGCGTTTGGACGGCGCGGCGACATTGCGCTCGGCTTCTCGACCAGCGGGCAATCGCCGAACGTGCTGGCCGCTTTCGAGCAGGCCAAGAAGCAGGGCCTCCTGACCCTCGGCATCGCCGGCTATGACGGTGGCAAGATGGCCAAAGCCGGGCTGGACTACTGTTTTGTGGTCCGTTCGAGCTATGTGCCGCGGCTGCAAGAAGTGCAGGCGACGATTTATCACACCCTGTTGGAATTGACGCATCGCATACTGGAGGCGGATTATGAAGTTCGTTGACGAATTTCGCCGCAATGACCTGGTGGAGGCCCTGGGCGCCGAGATCAAACGTCTGAGCGCGGGCCGCTCGTTCAAATTCATGGAAGTCTGCGGCGGCCACACGCATACCATCTACAAGCATGGCATCGAAGACATTCTGCCCGCCAATATCGACTTGATCCACGGGCCAGGCTGCCCGGTGTGCGTCATCCCGATGGGCCGGGTAGACGATGCCATCGCCATCGCGCGCGCGCCCGACGTGACCTTTACCACCTTCGGCGACATGATGCGCGTGCCGGGCGCGCACGGCAGCCTGCTGGACGCGCGCGCCGACGGGGCCGATGTGCGCTTCGTCTATTCGCCGCTGGACGCGCTCAAGCTGGCCCGCGAGCACCCCCAGCGGAACGTGGTCTTTTTCGCGATTGGCTTTGAAACCACGGCGCCTTCGACCGCCATGACCCTGCTGCGGGCGCGGGCCGAGGGTCTGCGCAACTTCTTCATTTTTTGCAATCACGTCACCATCATCCCGGCCATGAAGGCCATCCTGGATAGCCCCGATCTGCGCCTGGATGGCTTTATCGGCGCCGGCCATGTGTCGACCATCATCGGCACCCGGCCGTATGATTTCGTGGCGCGTGACTACCACAAGCCGGTGGCGGTGGCCGGCTTTGAGCCGCTGGATATCATCCAATCGATCTACATGTTGCTGAAGCAGATTGACGAGGGCCGCTGCGAGGTCGAAAACCAATATACGCGCGTGGTGCGGACGCAGGGCAACCTGAAGGGGCTGGAGGCCATACGCCAGACGATGGCGCTGCGCCCGCAATTTGAATGGCGCGGGCTGGGCTTTATCACCCAGAGCGCGCTCAAGCTGCGGCCCGAGTTCGCGCAGTGGGACGCCGAGCTGCAGTATGAGGTGCCGGGTCTGCGCATTGCCGACCCGAAGGCCTGCCAGTGCGGCGAGGTGCTCAAGGGTGTCATCAAGCCCTGGGAGTGCCGCGTCTTTGGCACCGCCTGCACCCCTGAGACGCCCATCGGCACCTGCATGGTCTCGTCCGAGGGCGCCTGCGCCGCTTACTACAATTATGGGCGTTTCTCGATGGCGGCCCAACGGCGGGCTGCCCTGGCTGCACAATGATGACCCGCAATTGGCTGCGCTGCCAGCGAAGCTGGCAGCGCAGCCAATTGCGGCCAGCCTTTCAATGAACATCCTTGGAGAACAATGATGGCAACGCCCCTCACTATCGATGCCGTCCTGGGAAAAATTGAAAAGGTCCGCGAAATTCGGCGCGGCAAGTTCTATTTGCGTGAAGAAAAGATCACTCTCAGCCATGGCAGCGGCGGCAAGGCGACGCACAATTTGATTGAGGGTGTTTTTGCCAAAGCCTTTTCGAACCCGCTGCTCGACCGGCTGGATGATTCAGCCGCCATCCCGTTGGGCGACAGCGGGCTGCGCCTGGCGTTCACGACCGACTCGTATGTGGTCAACCCGATCTTTTTCCCGGGCGGCAATATCGGCGAGCTGGCAGTCAACGGGACCATCAATGATCTCGCCATGTCGGGCGCCAAACCGCTGGGGCTGTCGGTCGGGATGATCCTGGAGGAAGGCCTGCTCATCGCCGACCTGCGGCGTGTGGTGGAGGCCATGCAGGCGGCCGCGGCCGCGGCCGGCGTGCCCATCGTCACGGGCGATACGAAGGTGGTCAACCGCGGCAGCGCCGACAAGTTGTTTATCAATACGTCTGGCGTGGGGCTCATCCGTCCCGAAGCCAATCTTTCGGCCTACAACGCGCGCCCCGGCGACAAGGTGCTGGTCAGCGGGCCGGTGGGCAACCACGGGGTGGCGGTGATGATTGCCCGCGAGTCACTCGATATGGAGCTGGATGTGGTCAGCGACACTGCGGCGCTGCACGGCCTGGTGGCAGCTTTGCTCGACCGTGTGCCCGACGTGCATTGCCTGAAGGACCCCACCCGCGGTGGCCTGGCCACCAGCCTGAACGAAATTGCCTTCAGCTCCGAAGTGGCCATCGCCATTGACGAACTGGCCGTGCCCATTCACCCGGCAGTGCATGGCGCCTGCGAAATTCTGGGGCTTGACCCCCTGACCATCGCCAACGAAGGCAAGCTGATTGCCATCGTGCCGCCCGAAGCGGCCGAGGCCGCGCTGCTGTTGCTGCGGGCGCACCCGCTGGGGGCCGAGGCGGCCATCATCGGGGAAGTTCGGGCCGAGCCGCAGGGTATGGTTTTTCTGCGGACGGAGATTGGCGGCACGCGCGTGCTGGACATGCTCGTCGGTGACCCGCTGCCCAGGATTTGCTAATCGCTGCCATGTTAAAACCGATCAGCCGGCATCAAGTTTGCGTCCTGCTGTGAGGGCGCGTAGCATTTTCACACGAGTTGGGCGTGCAGTTGACCAGTGCCGGTGCACACCGTCAACGCGCCGCGCTCACGAGGATGCGGCCCGTTTCTGACGGCGATGACAATTGCTTAGGCCTCTAGATTGGCGTATGGTCCGCGACGGACAAGTGTTTGAGTTGCAACTCTGACTGGCGGCCACACATAAGCCGGCTCCTGGCACAATGACCAGCAAGGTCATTTGAGACAGTGCCCATCAACCAAAGGTAAGGTCTAGAGCGGCGCGTCCTCGCGACCATTTGGCTGAAAGCCAAATGGTAACCGGCGTTTGCGGAGGCTGAGGGCCGAATGATTTGCAAGAGTCTACGCGGCCGCCGGCGGCGCAAAGGTCAAATGCACTCGGATTTCCGACGCAATGGACGTATTTGTACAGGCTGGAAGGAGTGGACCCCAGCGCCCGCTTCAACCAAGCCGAAAAAACGAGCCCAAACTCACGCCGCCTACCAAGAGAAGGCTACCAATCGTGTATGAGTCATCATGCTTGATGGTACAGCAATCCGATTGCTGTACTTTTTAAGCCAACAGGCCTGTCTCTCTCGAAA
>JAYTFQ010000823.1:0-2950 GCA_043734225.1 Anaerolineales bacterium
TAAATGATTCATTGATCATCTTTGTCGCCCCACAGCAGCCGCGGCACCAACGTCAGCTGCGGCGGATCCTGGCTGGCGCGCGCTAAACGCGCCGCCGGCGCGCGGTAAAGCTCGCAGCCGGTGGCCGTAATGCGCTCGGTCACCTCGGCAGCCAGTTGGGCGGCCCGAGCGGCATCGCCAGCCGCCAATGCCACCAGCCCGCTGACGAGCTGGTGGACAATTCCCACCTCCAGCCCGATGCCGGCCGGGGTGTTGGCCGCCACCACGGCCAGCGCGCCGGGCACGTCGCCCGTGGCCAGCAGCGCCAGCGCCAGGTCATTTTCCAGGTTCACCCGCAAACGCGCATCGTCCGCCACCCTGGGCAGCCGCAGGGCTTCGCGCACCGTGGCCAGGGCGGCCTGGCCATCGCCTTCATGCACCAGCAGCTCGGCCAGCACGGCCAGGCAATAGCCCCGGTCGCGCGGCGATTCGGATGTGTTCTGCGCGTGATAGCGCAGCGCCTGGTCGATGACGGTTCGGGCCTGGCCAAACTGTCCACTGGATAAATAGATGGCGGCCAACTGCTCGCGGGCCGCGGCCAGCTCGCTCTGGTTGCCGATGCGCTCGTACGTCGCCATCACGGCCTGCGTATGCGCGATGGCCGAGGCCGTGTCGCCCAGCAAATCATCCAGCCCGGCCAGGTTGTGCTCGGCCGAGGTCGCCAGGTGATCGTCGGCCACCGTCAGCGCCTGGCGCCAGGCTTCGTGAAAATTGGCGCGCGCCCCGGCCAGCTCGCCGTGCTCATACTGCAGAATGGCGATGTTGATCGAGCAGGCATTCGCCACCCAATTGATCTCGCCCCGGTAAGCCGCTGCCCGCGCCCGCTGATAATAGGCCAGCGCCTCGGCGCTGTTCTCCGGCTGGCGGGTGTAGGTCAGCCAGCCCAGGGCGCGCCAGGCGCGCGCCCGCACGGCATCGGCGGCGCGCGGCGCGTAGGGCGCGCACTGTCCGGCCAGCGCCAGGGCCTGCTCGGCGGTGGCGGTTGCCTCGGCGTAGCGCGAGAGGTTCATCTGCGCCCGGCAGGTGACGGCGGCCAGCTCGGCCAGCAGCACGGTCGGCGGCTTGGCTTCGCCCGCCAGCCGGGCCGCCACCTGTTCGCACAGCGCCAGCGCCTCGGCCATGCGCCCACCCTGAATGACGCATTGGGTGAGCCGGGCGGCGATGCTGGCCCACACCACCGGCTGGGCCTCGGCCAGCGCCAGCGCCTGGCGATAGCTGGCTTCGGCCTCCGCCAGCCGCACGCTGTTGAGCAAGACATCGCCGTGCAGGGTCAGCAGTTGGCGGCGCAGGTCCACATCCGCGGCGCGCTTGCGGCCCATGGCGGCCAGCAGCGCTTCCACCTGCTCGGCCGCCGCCAGCGCCTGGCCGCGGCTGATCAGGCTGTGCCCGCGGTCGGCCAGCACTTCCACCGCCTGGCGCAGATCACCGGCGCGCTGATAGTGCGCGGCGGCCTCCAGCACGTCATCGCGAGCCTGCTCAAACCAACGGGCGGCGGCGCGGTGCAGCGCGCGGCGGCGGCGCGTTTGCGCGTCGCTCACCAGCGTGGCATACACAAAGTCGCGCAGCAGCGGGTGCAGCCCGGCCTGGTTGGGATGGCCGACGATTTGCCGGCGCTGCAGCTCGGCCAGGCCGGCGCGCAGGTCGTAGGCGCCATCGGCCTGCTGGTCCAGCGCCACCAGCAGTTCGTCATACACGTCCACCGGTTGGTGAAAAATCGAGAGCAGCGCCAGCAGCTTTTCGGCCGGCGGCGGCAGGTCGCGCAACAGGGTGCCCAAAAGATAGCGGGTCACCTGCGGCTCGTTCTCCAGGCGGTCAATATAGTCGGCGCCGGTGCGCGGCTCGTGCTGCAGCTCGCCCAGCGCCAGCCGCAGCAGCATCGGGCTGGCCGCCGTTTTGCTCAACAGGCGCTGCACCAGCTCGGGCGTCAGCCCCACGCGCGCCGCGGCCACCAGCGACTGGGCCTCGTCCGGTTCCAGCCCGCCCAACCGCACCTGGGCCAGGCCGGCCAGGGGCAGCGCTTCGCGGCTGAGCAGCAGCAGCCAGGCCGGGCCGCGCGCCAGTTGGCGCAGCACCATCAGCCAGGCCTCGCCGGCGCCTGCCACATGCACATCGTCCAGCACCAGCAGGGCCGGCACACGCCCCAAAGCCGCCAGGATGTGGGCCAACTGCTGGTCGAGCGGCAACGAGCGCTCCCGCCCGCCTCCGGCGCGCAGCAGCGGCAGCAACTGCTCCTGCCCCTGGGCCACCAGGAACAGCGCCAATTGCCGCAGCAGGGTCTCCACCGCCGCAGCCAGGCCGGGGCTGAAGGTGAACCAGAAGACCGGCTCATCCGCCGGCTGGCCCGCCTGCCACTCACGCGCCAGGGCGGCCCCCAGCGTGGTTTTGCCCATGCCGGCCATGCCGCACAGCGCCACGCAGCGCTCAGTTTCCAGGCGATGGCGCAGCTGCGCCAGCGCAGCCGGGCGTGCCACCGGGTGCGGCGGCGCCGCCGGCACGCTCTCCAGCAGGCCCAGCTCTTCTTCTTCCACCAGGTGGGTAACTGTTTGCGTGACGGTTAGCTGGCGTGGCAGGGGCTCGCCGCGGCCGGCAGCAGCCAGCGCCACCAGCCGCGCTGCCCAGGCCGGCTCGTCTTCCAGGCCCAGCGCTGGCACAAACAAAGCCAGCACGGTGGCCACATCCGGCAGGCGCTGGTTGTGTTCCAGCCGCGACAGATGGGCGTGGTTATAACCGAGCGCGATGGCCAGCTCGCGCTGGGTCAGTTGTCTGCGCAGCCGCAGGTGCTTGAGCAGATCGCCAAAGGATAGAAAGTATTCCGGTGAAGATAGAAGGCTGGCGCGCGACATGGCTGAATTTCAATTGATTCTACTACTTTAAGTAGCTGTTCAATCTGGCACAAAATCCCCGCCGAATG
>JAYTFQ010000824.1:0-13849 GCA_043734225.1 Anaerolineales bacterium
TTCTCCATTGGCCAAACCCGCCAGGTTTCCGCGAAGCGCCTGGCAGGTTTGTCGTTGAACTGCCGCGACGGCGACTTGGATTGGCGCGGGGCGTCCAGCAACCTTGGAGCGACCTTGCATGCGTCCAGACGGCGGGTTGACAGGCGGAACGAATTATCCCTATCATGAATTCCATGCTCATCAACGCCCTTGCGCCAACTTCACCCTGCCGGCAATGACCCTGAATCACTTTGTCGGCTATCGCTGCTCGCTGTGCGGCGCCGAGTATGCGCCGGGCGCGGTCGAATACGTCTGCCCGCGCCATGGCGACAGCGGCAACCTGGACGTGGTGCTCGATTTGGCGCGCATTGGCCGTGCAGTCACCCCGGCCGCCATTGCCGCGTCCACCGACAGCTCGCTCTGGCGCTACCTGCCGCTGCTGCCGGTGGGCGACCCCGGTTTCCGGGGCACGCCCTTGCGCGCCGCCGGTTGGACGCCGCTCTACCAGGCGCAGAAGCTCGGGGCGGCGCTGGGACTGGCCAACTTGTTCATTAAAGATGACGGCCGCAACCCGACCGCCTCGTTCAAGGATCGCGCCTCGGCCGTGGTGGTGGCCCGCGCCCGCGAGATCGAGGCCGGGGTGGTGGTGACCGCCTCCACCGGCAACGCCGGAGCGGCGCTGGCCGGCATGGCCGCGGCCGTGGGCCAGCCGGCGGTGATCTTCGCGCCGGAGAGCGCGCCGCCGGCCAAGGTGGCCCAACTGCTGATCTTTGGCGCGCGCGTGCTGCTGGTGCGCGGCAACTACGACCAGGCCTTTGACCTGAGCCTGGAAGCCTCGCGCGCCTTTGGCTGGTATTGCCGCAACACCGGCTACAACCCGTTCACCGTCGAGGGCAAGAAGACCGCCAGCTTTGAGATTTGCGAACAGCTCACGGCCTGGCGTCCGCCGGCTGGCCCCGGCTGGGCGGCGCCCGACCGGATCTTCGTCTCGGTTGGGGATGGCAATATCATCAGCGGCCTGCACAAGGGCTTGAAGGACCTGGCCGCGCTGGGCTGGATCGACCGAATGCCGAAGCTAATGGGCATCCAGGCCACTGGCTCGGCTGCCATCAGCAACGCCTGGGCGGCCGGCATGGAGACCATCACCCCTGTCTCCGCCCAGACCCAGGCCGACAGCATCGCCGTCGACCTGCCGCGCGACGGCGTGCGCGCGGTGCGTGCCGCGCGCGACACCGGTGGGGCGTATCTGACCGTCAGCGACGACGAGATCCTATCGGCGATCGCCGTGCTCGGTCGCGACGCTGCGATCTTTGCCGAGCCGGCCGGCGCCGCCGCTTATGCCGGTCTGGTCAAAGCCGTTCAGCAGGGCCTGGTGCAGTCGGGTGAGACCATCGTCGTCGTGAACACCGGCAGCGGCCTCAAGGATGTGCGCGCGGCGACGCGGGCAGCGCCGGCGCCGATGGTGATCGAGCCGACGCTGGAGGCGGTGAAGCGGATGGGCCTGGTCAAAGCGTAAGGCGACGCATCGCGGCGCCGCTCCCGAAGGCATGGCTTTCGTGTATGATTTTCGTGCGCTGTTCGACAAACACCAGGCCGAACGCGACCCGCGTACGTGCGGAGCCGTCAAGATCCAACGCCAGGTTTCTAGCTGTTTCCGCTGCCCGAAAGGCGCTGACCAGTTTCGCCCAGTTAATTAGGAACCCTTTCATGCCGTCCAGCAACAATCAGGCCGGTCGCACAAGAACCAACGTATTGAAGCTGGCCTATCTGGCCTTCATCATGCTCGGATTGCCGATCGGCCTCCTCGGCGTGGCCTGGCCGACCATGCGGGCCGACTTCGCCCAGCCATTGGATGCGCTAGGGCTGCTGCTGATCTCCTCAACCCTGGGTTACATTCTGGCAAGCTTCTTTATCGCCAGGCTGATCAGCCGGTTTGGAATCGCCTCTTTGCTGGTATTTTCCAGCTTTGCCTCCGCCGCGGCTTCATTCGGCTATGCCCTGGCGCCCTCTTGGAGTGTGATCGTGGGGATTGGCGCGCTGGCCGGATTTGGCTCGGGTGTGTTGGACGCCGGGCTGAATACCTACCTGGCTGCGGAGTACAAGGAAAGTGAAATGCAGTGGCTGCACGCCTGCTTCGGAATCGGTGCCACCCTGAGCCCGATCATCATGACGATCAGCCTGTCCCAATGGGTGTCCTGGCGCCCCGCGTACATCTTTGTCGGCCTGGTAATGGCCGTGATGACCGGGCTGTTCTGGTTGACGTATTCTGCCTGGAAGGTGCCCAGGACGACCACTGAAAGGTCTACAGAAAGCAGGGAGGTAGGGCCCGGCTTGTTGGATTATCAGACGTCCGTCTGGAAAAGCCTGCTCCATCCACAGGTCTGGGTCGGCATCCTGTTGTTCCTGCTTTACACCGGCGCTGAATTGACGCTGGGCAACTGGACGTATACGCTTTTCACCGAAGGGCGCGGGATCAGCCCGGCGATCGCCGGGATTTGGGCGGGTGGCTTTTGGGCCATCTTCACCATTGGACGAGTCCTGGGCGGACTATTTGCGCACCGCGTCCGTCTCAGCACCTTGATGCTTGGCGCGATGTCCCTGGCGCTGGCCGGCGCCCTGCTGTTCTGGTGGAACCCGCTTCCATTGGTGGGCGTGCTCGGGGTGTTTGTAGCCGGCTTTGGCATGGCGCCCATCTTCGCGGGGCTGATCTCCAGCACCACCCAGCGGGTTGGAGAACATCACGCGGCCAACACGATCGGCATCCAGATGAGCGCGGCCAATTTAGGCGGGGCGATGTTGCCAGCGTTGGCCGGCTTCCTGGCCCAGCGCATCTCCCTTGAGACCATCCCCGTCATGCTGGCCGTGTCGCTGCTGTTCCTGCTGGCACTGTACTGGCTGTCCATCAGAGAAGGAAGAGCTGCCTGGAAATAAATCTATCGACCCGGGGAAATTCCTAAATAATCCAGGTAACCACAATTGGCAACAGGGTACGGCCACGAATGACATTGCTCACTGCAGGGCCAGCCTCGGGTGAGCCCCACGGTCGATTTCAACGAGTCCGTGCTTGTCGTCAACACCGGCAGCGGACTTAAGGATGTGCGCGCTGCCGCTCGCGCCGCGCCCGAGCCAACGGTGATCGCGCCGACGCTGGATGCCGCGAAGCGGGCGACTGGAAGTCGCCCCTGATGGCCTGCGGCCGGTCGTCCGCGTAGGGACGACCGGCCGAAGGCCACAAGACGCGAATTCATTCGCCCGGCCGCTCATGTGGTGTAAACTAGTCGAGATTAGCTTGCTGGCGCTTCTTATCTTTGGAGACTCCTATGGCATTAACGGTACTAGACCAAGCCGAATTTGCCGATAACCCCGAGCCGCGCTGCCCGGTGGTGCTGCTGCTGGACACGTCCGGCTCGATGCATGGCGCGCCGATTGGCGAGCTGAATGAGGGCCTGCGCGCCTTCAAAGAAGCCATTCAGGGCGACCGGCTGGCGGCGCTGCGGGTGGAGGTGGCCATCGTGCCCTTCGGCGGCAGCGTCAAGGCCATCGATGTGCGCGCCGACACCAGCGCCGCCTTCGACCCGGCTCAGCCGTTCGTCACGGTGGATGGCTTTGATCCGCCGATCCTGACCGCCAACGGCGACACGCCCATGGGCGCCGCGGTGCGACAGGGCTTGCAACTGCTGCACGACCGCAAGGAAGTGTATAAGGCCAACAGCGTCGATTACTTTCGGCCGTGGATGTTTCTGATCACCGACGGCAAGCCGACGGACGAGTGGCATGCCGGCTCGCAGCAACTGCGCGACGAAGAGGCCCGCAAGGGCGTCATCTTTTTCGCGGTGGGCGTTGAAGGCGCCGACATGCAAATCCTCGGCCAGTTCTCCGGCCAGCGCACGCCGCTGATGCTAAAAGGCCTGGCTTTTGGCGAGTTGTTCCAGTGGCTGTCCAAGAGCCTCTCGGCGGTGGCGCACTCGCGCCCGGGTGAGCAGGCGCCGCTGCCGCCGGTTGGCTGGGCGCAGGTGGATACGTAGGTGGGGCTGCGCGGAATTAGCGTGCTATTGGTAGCGAGCGCTCTCCCTCATCCCAGCCCCTTCCCCCGCTGGGGGAAGGGTGCCTTCAAGATTGAACGGACTGTTTTTCTCCCTCTCCCAGCGGGAGAGGGCCGGGGTGAGGGAGAGCCGGCAGACCCAACAGGCTCACTGCCATGCTGACTCGCTGGCGTCTGCTCGGCGCCTCAGTCACAGGCACCTCGCACACCAAGAGCGGCCAGCCGTGCCAGGATGCGCATGCTTATCGCGAAGTGGCTGGCTGCGCGTTGATGGTGGTTGCGGATGGCGCCGGGTCGGCCGAGCGCTCAGCGGAGGGCGCCCAGTGCGCCTCGCAGGCGGCGCTTACGGCGCTGACGCGCGCGTTGGCCGGCGGCTGGCCGGCCGCCCGCGACGCCGACGTGTGGCGCGATCTGTTCGCTGCGGCCTATGCCAGTGCCAAGGCCGAGCTGGAGACATTGGCGGCGGCCGCCGGGCTGCCGGCGCGCGCCTTTGCTACCACGCTGCTGTGCGCCGCTCTGTCCGATCAGGGTCTGGCGGTGGCGCAGTTGGGCGACGGCGTGGCGGCGGCCTTTGCCGCCAACAGCAACCCGAACAACGGCGGCGATTGGTTCCTGGCCGCCCAGCCCCAGCGCGGCGAGTACGCCAACGAGACTTACTTCCTGAGCCAGGCCGATGCTTTGCAGCACATGGAGATCGCCATCTACAGCGAGCCGGTGCGCGCGCTGGCGCTGATGACCGATGGGCTGCTGCGCCTGGTGCTCAACAGCCAGCGCCAGCCGCACGAGCCTTTCTTCCGCCCGCTGCTGACCTTTGGCGTGGAGGTGGACGACGCCGCGCAAGGCAACGGGCAACTGGCCGGCTTCCTGGCCTCCGAGCGGGTGTGCGCCCGAACGGACGATGACAAGACGGTGGTGCTGGCGCTGCGCCTGCCGGAGGGGTGGGCGGCGTGAACGTCTACAACGCCCGCCGTCAGCCGGTGACGCTGGGCGCGGAGCTGGGGCGGGGCGGCGAGGCGGTGGTGTATAAGCTGGCGGTGCAGCCGGCGCTGCTGGCCAAGATTTATCATGGCTCGGCGCGCGAGGGCTATGAGGACAAGCTGGCCTGGATGCAGGCCAATCCGCCGGATGATCCCACTCGCGCCCAGGGGCATGCCTCCATCGCCTGGCCCAACGATTTGCTTTACAACGCCAGCGGGCACCTGGCCGGCTATGTGATGGTGAACGTGCAGAACGCCGTGCCGCTGCTGCTGGTGTTCAACCCGCGCTCGCGGGCCAAGACCCTGCCCAGCTTCAATCGCCGCTATCTGCACCGCGCCGCCCGCAACCTGGCCGCCGCCCTGGGCGCGCTGCACGCCAGCAACTACATCGTCGGCGACCTGAACGAGAGCAATGTCATGGTCACGTCCTCGGCGCTGATTACCTTGATCGACGCCGACTCGTTTCAGGTGCAGCGGCGCGTGGGCGCCAAGCCCATCCTGCACCCGTGCCCAGTGGGCAAGCCGGAATATACCCCGCCCGAGTTGCAGGGGAAAACTTTTGCCCAGGTGCCGCGCCAGCCGGAGCACGATCGCTTTGGGCTGGCGGTGCTCATCTTCCAATTGCTCATGGAAGGCAATCATCCCTTCCGCGCTCAGTGGCTGGGCAGCGGCGACCCACCGCCGGTGGAAGACCGCATCCGCGACGGCGCCTGGCCGTATGCTTATAAGCCGGTGCAGCCGGTTGCCCCGCCGCGCGGCGGCCCCGGGCTCAACACGCTGCACCCCGGCCTGGCCAAACTGGCGCGGCAGGCGTTTATCGACGGCCACGCCGACCCGCGCGCTCGGCCGCTGCCGGAAGAGTGGGAAGAGGCGCTCAACATCGCCGAGGATGCTCTGGTGACGTGCAGCATAGGGCACCTGTACTCGAATCATCTGGCGCGCTGCCCGGAATGCCAGGCGCTGGCCGATGCCCAGCGCAGCCCGCGCCCGACCCAGGCCAGCACGCAGCCGCAGCCCCAGGCGGCCCGGCCTTCCAGCCCGCGGCCCGGCTCGCCGGCGGCCGGCGCCCAGCCGCACACCATCGCCTGGCCCGGCGGCCCGCGGCTGCGCGGCCTCACCCTGGCGGCGCTGGCGGCGGCGCTGCGGCCGGCGCCGGTGGTCACGCGCGCCAGCATCACCTGCCGCGCCTGCGGGCGTGTGAACCCCATTGACGAGATTTATTGCCAGAATTGCGCCAGCCGGCTCGGCGCCAGGCGCGCCTGCCCCCATTGCAACCGCGGCATCCCGGCCAACGCTCACTTTTGCCCCAAGTGCGGCCGGGCGGTGTAGGGCCGCCATGCGCTGCCCCACCTGCGGCAAGCAACTGCCCCCCGACCCTTACTTCTGCGCCTATTGCGGCACCATCATCCAGGCCGCGCCGGCGCCCATGCCGGCGCTGGCGCTCAACGGGCGCACGCTCCTTTTTGCGCTGACCGGCACGGCCGCCGCGCTGCCGGTGAGCGCGGGGTTTTGGCTCCTGGCCGGCCGTTTGGCGCAACTATCGGCGGTCCAGGCGCTGGAACTAGGCCTGGTGGTGGCGGCCCTGGCGGGCTGCCTGGCGGCCACGCTGGGGCCTCAGGTGCGCTGGCCGCTGGAGGCCCATCCGCCGCACTGCGATGCGCGCGAGTTGGCGCTGATGTATGGGGTGGGCGGCGGGCTGACGGTGGTGCTGGGTTCCGTGCTCATCGGGGCGGCGGTGCTGCCGGCCGGCTGGGGTTCTGGCGCGCTGGATATTCCGACCGTGTTTTCCGGCGCGACCTCGGGCCTCGTGGGCGCGGCCTTTGCGGTGCCGGCGGCGCTGCTGGCCGGGGCGCTGGCGGGCGAGAGCCTGGGCCGGTTAGCCCGCCGCGCGCCGGCGCCGGCCGCGCCCTGGGCGGCGGCCCTGGCCTGGTGGTTGGCCGGGTCGGCCGGCGGCGCGGTCGTGGGCGCGTTCGTGGCCCTACAGTCCAACCTGGCGCTCTCCCCGAGCGTCGTGATTGGCGCGCTGTTACAATCCGTTTTGCAGATATTTCTGTTTCCCATCGCGGCGCAGGTGGTGCGGTTAATATTTCTGATTGTTAATTAGATGCTCTGCCCCACCTGCCGCAAGACCCTCCCGTCTGACACCCGCTTCTGCGCTTATTGCGGCGCGGATCTGGGTTGGCGGCTGCTGCCGGGCCTGACCCTGCCGCGGGTGAGCTTGCCGGCGCGCTGGCACCTGACCGGCGGGCTGGGGGCGGTGTTGGGCGCGGTGGGCGGGGCGTTCATCGCGCTGCCGTTTGCAAGCGTTGTGCCGGGGGCGGTGGCGGGCGCGCTGGGCCTGGGGGCCAGCGCGATGTTTGGGGAAGTGGCCAGCGCTGCTATCCCGGACCGGCGCGCGGCCGAGCGCTTCGGGCAGGCGCTGGGGGCGCTGGGCGGCGCGCTGGCGCTGCCGGGCGGGTTTCTCATCGGGCTCATCCTCACGCTGTGGAGCGGGGGGCCGCGCAGCTTCGGGTCTTTCAATGCTTTGCTCATCGCCGGCGTCTATCTGGGCCTCATCTGCGCGGCAGGCGGCGCTCTCATCGGCGCGGCCAGCGGGATGCTGGTAGGCGGCTTTGCGGGACGGGTGGGGCATACGGTGCTGCGCCGGCGCGGCGCCATTCTGGGCGCGGCCGCGGCCTGGACCACTGCTACAGTCCTGGCCGGGCTGTTTGCCGGCGACTTTGCCGGGCGCATCCTGGGCGTGACCGGCCCGGCGCCGGGACTGCCAAGTGCGACATTCGGCATGCTGCTGCAGGTCCTTATTGGCGCGGCCCTGTTGCCGCTGGCGCGGGGCGCGCAGCGCCGCTGGCAGGCCTGGTTTACCGGCCGGCCGTAGGCGCGCGACACACCCTATCCTGTCGCCATTTCATTGGTCCGCAACATTATGTCCGTACACATCTTTTCGCCGCTCGTGCCACTTCTCGCGAAGCGGCCATTTTTGCCGTTAAAACCACTCGCGAAGCGGCCATGCCCAAAGGGTATGCCACTTCTAAACAGGTAGGGGCGGACCTGTGTGTCATCGACTCCGACTAATTCAAAAATATGCTGGAAATCAGGCAGTCTTCGCGCCTGCCAATCACTGCTCGGTAAGACCCTTCAGCGGCAAAACGGGTCGCTTCGCCATCCGTGGACGCTTTGGGGCCGCGGGACACCGTTGACGTCGTTGTTGACTGTCCATCGTTTCTTCGCTGTAGGGGGCGTTCAATTGAACGCCCGTACGATGAACATCTTTGTACGTTCTGCCCTGGATAACCGCGTTAGCCCGGTAGCGTTGGAATCCATCGACCTGTGCGGCGGAGAATTAGTCGGAGTCAATATACTTATCAGCGGTTGGCGAATTTTCCCTACACGTGCATAATGGACCTAACATGAAAATATTGATCAGTGCCGATATGGAAGGCATCTCCGGCATCGTGGATTGGGAGCAGGTTACCCCTGGCCATCCGGAGTATCTGGCGCGCGGGCGGCAGTTGATGACCGGCGACGTGAGCGCGGCGGTAAATGGCGCGTTTGAAGGCGGCGCGGACGAGGTGGTGGTAAGCGACGCGCACTGGAACGGGCGCAACATCCTGTTGGAAGACCTCGATCCGCGCGCCCGGCTCAACTCCGGCTCGCCGTCGCCGTTCTCCATGATGCAGAGCATCGACGACACCCCCACGCCCGACGCCGTTATGTTGGTGGGCTATCACGCCATGGCCGGCACCAAGAAGGGCGTGCTCGACCATACCTGGTCCGACACCAGCGTGCGGGCGGTGTATCTGAACGACAGGCTGGTGGGCGAGATTGGGCTGAACGCGGCGCTGGCCGGCGAATATGGGTCGCCGGTGATCGCCTTCACCGGCGATCAGCACGCCGGCGCCGAGGCGCAGGACCTGTTGGGCGCGAGCCTGGAAATCGCGGTGATCAAGAATGCCACCGGCCGCTACGCTGCCCAATGCCTGCCGCTGGCCGAGGCGCGCGAGCGCATTTGCGAGGCCGCGGCGCGCGCGCTGAGCAAGCTGCGCGCCGGCCAGGCGCCGGCGCCGTTCCGGCTGGCGCCGCCCATCCGCCTGGCGATTGAGTTCATGGACACACAGCAGGTGGACCGGGCGTTCTTGATGCCCGGCACCGAGCGGGCCAGCGGCACCCGGCTGGAATTCAGCGCGCCGGACATGGTCACCGCCCATCGCGCGCTGCGCGCGATGGTGATGCTGGCGCGCGACTAGAAACGCCCGCCGGCCAGCGCCTTTTGGGCTGACCGGCCCACTGGAACCGCCGAATGGCCATCCGTGTCGGCTTGATCGGGCTGAATTACGGCGCCCGGGTACATGTCCCCGTCTATAAAGAAAACTCGCGCTATGACCTGGTGGCGGTGTGTGCCCGCACACCCGGCCGGGCCGAGGCGGTGGCGCGCGAGAATCGCATCCCGCAATGGTTTACTGATGTGCGCGCCTTCTTGCGCGCGGACCTCGACCTGGTGAGCATTGCCACGCCGCCCATGACGCACGCCCACCTGGCGGCGGCGGCGCTGGCGGCCGGCAAGAATTGCGTGGTGGAGGTGGCGTATGTGGGCGGCGCGGCGGACGCGCGCGTGCTGGCCCGGCTGGCGGAAGAGCGCAAATTGATCGGCACCACGGCCTATGTGCTGCGCTACGTGCCGACGCTGCGGCTGGTGACGGACCTGATGGCGCAGGGCGCCATTGGCGAGCCGCGACTGATGCGCATGGACTACTTTTCCAGCTTCATGGCGGTGCCGGGCAGCGATTATCGCTGGTTCTGGGAGGCGGAAAACGGCGGCGGCATGCTGGCCGGGGTAATCGCGCACGGGTTCGATCTGGCGCGGCGCTGGTTTGGGGAGGTGCGCGAAGTGGAAGCCTCGCTGTCGACGCTCTCCACGCCGCCGCGGCTGCCGCCGGGCATCACCGCCGCGGATGACACCGGGCTGGTTACCTTGCACTTCAAGAGCGGAATGGTGGCCACGTTCAACTTCAGCGCCGCCACGGCCTTCCGGCGCGTGGCCTTCGAGCTGCATGGCTCCAAAGCCTCCCTGCTGGTGGATGGCTTCGGCGAAGAGTTGAGCATCCTGCACATGGACGACCGGCGCCCGCAAACGGTGTACGCGCCCGGCAGCTATTTGGAGGAGACGCGCGGCCAAAACGGCCTGTTAGGCGGGCTGCAGTCGTTTATCAGCCGGCTGGCCGAGCCGCTGAGCGGCGGCGAGATGCCGGCCGACCTGCCGACCTTTGCCGAGGCGTTGGAAGTGTCGCGACTGATGGACGCCGCCCGCATTGCCACCAAGGAGCGCCGGCGCGTGCACATGGAAGAAGTGATTTGAGGCCGCGCCGGCCGGCCGCCCAACTTAAGGAGAAGCGCATTGTCGCGAGCGATATTAGGTCCCACGTTTGAAGAAATGCTCCACCCGGCCAGCATCAATCCGGCCACCCGCGCCAAGGCCGTCGCGGCCCTGAGCGCCGATCCCCTCGATCCGATCAACTTGTACAACATCACCTGGCGCGGCGCCGATAACGGCATCAAGTATGAAGTGCTGCCGCCGGAGCTGACGGGCGTGGCGGCGCCGATCGTGGTGCTGTTTGGGCGCGACTTTCCCACCGGCGCGCACAAGGTGGGCGCGGCCTATTCGGTGCTGGCCGAAAGCCTGCTGTTCGGCCAGGTGGATATCGACCGGCACACGGTGGTCTGGCCGAGCACCGGCAACTACGGCATCGGCGGCGCCTGGGTGGGCGGGCGAGTGGGGGCCAGGTCGATTGTGGTGCTGCCGCAGGGCATGAGCCGCGAGCGCTTTGAGCAGATCGAGCGCTATGGGGCGGTGGTGATCAAGACGCCCGGGGTCGAGTCGAACGTCAAAGAGATTTACGACAAGACCTGGGAGCTGAAGCGCGACCCGGACATCCGCATCCTCAACCAGTTTGAGGTGATGGGCAATTACCGCTTTCACTATCACGTGACCGGCAACACCCTGGTGGAATTGGCGGCCGAGCTGCAGGCGCGCGGCGTGGGCGCCGGCCGGATGGCGGCCTTCTGCTCGGCCATGGGCAGCGCCGGCACCATTGCCGCCGGCGACCGGTTAAAGCAGGCCTTCCCGGATTTGAAGATCGTCGGTCTGGAGCCGATCCAGTGCCCAACCCTGTACAACAACGGCTACGGCGGGCACGACATCCAGGGCATCGGCGACAAGCACGTTACCTGGATCCACAACGTGCTGAATATGGACGCCATCATGTGCCTCGACGATATCGCCTGCAAGCAGGGCCTGCAGGTGCTAACTGACCCGGCCGGGCAGCGGCTATTGGTGGAGCGCTACGGCATCCCGGCCGAAACGGTCGCCCGGCTGGCGACGATCTTTGGCATCTCGGGCGTATGCAATGTGCTGGGGGCGATCAAGACGGCCAAGCACTACCGGTTGGGCAAGCAGGACGTCGTGGCCACCATTTGCACCGACGCCATCGACCGCTATCACTCGGTGATGCAGGCTATGACCGAATGCTATGGCGCCATCGACGAGGCGCGCGGCACGGCGTATATGGAGGCGATTTTCCACGGCGCGACGACGGATTGGATCAAGGATGGCACGCCGGATATGCGCCGCCAGTGGCACAATCTAAAATATTATACGTGGGTCGAGCAGCAGGGTAAGACGGTTGAGGAGCTGGACGCGCAGCTTGATCCGGAGTGGTGGATCAAACATCAGGCTCTGGTGCCGGAGATGGATGCGCGGATCAAGGAAGCGCGCTAGGCGTGTGGAGGGGATCGCGCCTGCAAGGCCCTCCCACAATTGGCGGGCGGGGATCGCGCCTGCAAGGCGCTCCTACAACGGGCATAGAGCGCTTGGCTCTGCCAATCCCCCTGAATTTTGTGGGAGCGCCTTGCAGGCGCGATGGCGGCCAGTTGAGCCGCCGCCTGGTTTTGGACGGAGGCCCAGTTGAATAAACGTCTGCACGGCAACGCCTTGCGCACAGGCCGGTTCTCGGCCGAGGGCACCGTCTACTTTATTACTAGTAATGTCGAAAATCGGCGGCCGCTGCTTGATCCAGCGACGCGCGAAATTGTCATCGAGGCACTGTTGTGGGCGCGCACCCAGGGCCGCATCTGGCTGTTGGGCTACGCAATCATGGACGACCATTTCCATGTGCTATTGGCCTTGCGGGGAGATAGCACGCTGGCGAGTGTCATGGATGGGCTGAAACGGCGCGACAAGCCAACAGACTCCGCGGCCAGGCTGGCCAATTCTGGCAGGCGGGCTACCATGATCATGCCCATCGGGATGAGGGGGATTTTTGGCGGCATGTGCAATAGCGGGTAGAGACTCTGGTGTGCATAGGGGGGATCGCGCCTGCAACCCCAAGAAAGCTAGGGCAGGTGCGCTCCCACAATGAGCAAACAGGGATCGCGCCTGCAAGGCGCTCCTACACAGGTTGAGCGAGTGCGAAGAATAGTTTGTTGATATGCCACTGACATCCACTGACCTGGTGCTCGTTGCCATCCTCAAGGACAAACGCGATCTCGAGATCGCGCGGGTGCTGGGGTGGTACCGGATTCCTTTGAAGACGGCGCCCAAGACCGTGGCGGTGGATTATTTGGCCCTTTACCAGACAGCCAAGTTTGGCGACGACAGGTGGGCCATCAACTATGTGGCGCCGGTGCGCGGGCACGAGCTGACCACGCGCGGGCAACTGCTGCGCACTCAGCCCAACCACCCGCGGGCCGCCGAGCCGTATTACAAAATTCAGATTGGGCCACTGGAGCGCCTGGAGCGGCCCATCCCTTCACGCGCCTGGCGCCGCCTGACGTTTCTGTACACCACCGGCGAACATCTGCGTCAGGCAGAAGAGCTGAACGATCTGATCGTACAATCCTCCGAGCGGGAGCGGCTGTGGAAGGCGCTGCGCGAGCGCGGCTTGCAGCCCGAACGGCAGTATCAGCGCGAGCAGGGCGGCGAGATCGACCTGGCCGTGCTGTGCGCGCTGGGCAATTTGGGGATTGTCTGGAGCGAACCCCAGACCGCCCCGGCGGCGAAGGCCGTGCATGACAGCGGCAAATGGCATTATGTAACAATTCCGCCAGCGGCGATTGAAGACGAGATGACCACGGTGCTGCAAACCATCGAGCAGCACGTCGCCCAGCTGGGTGGCCCTCGCAACACACACTAACCCAGCCCGATCCGGCCCATATGGGGGTTGCGCGGGACACGCTCCGAACGGCCAGAGATGGTCTGAATGGGTGTTGTCAGCGGCCACGCCTCTGCCCTATCCTGCATTATGGAATAAAGAACCGATAAAAATTCTCTTTCGGCGCGTAAAAACAGAATAAACCAGGTTGTGTTTGCGGGCCAAGACGCCCTGCACTTATCGAAAGCGCGGGGCGTCTGTTTTTTTGCGAATACGTGGATGGGCGGCGTGTCTCAGGTATTTTCTCAGGCTTATGAGTGGAGATAAATTGGTGAAAAAGGACCTCAGCCAACTGATTCAATCTCTGGCGCCGCTGCTCAAATCACCCGACGAGCAGCAGCAGCGCGCCCTGGCGGCTTTGAGCGAGCGTGAGCGTGCGGTTCTCGAGTTCCGGTATGGGCTGAAGGACGGCGTAAACCAGTCGCTGCAGGCCGTGGGCGAGCAGCTGGGGGTGACCGGCGAGCGCGTGCGCCAGATTGAGGCGCGGGCGCTGGGCAAGCTGCGCCGCCTGGCGCGGTCACGCACCAACGAGCGTCGCGGGCCGCCTTCCCCAAGCCTGTTATAGGCGAAGGGCGACCCGGATTCTTTCCATCGGATCGAGGAGATCAAGGATTTTATGCGGTCATGGATGAAGCGGCCTGACGTTC
>JAYTFQ010000825.1:0-4389 GCA_043734225.1 Anaerolineales bacterium
GAATCCGCCCGGCAATCCTATAAAAACCCCCCCCCGGCCTGATACGATTCTTTCAAGATTCTTCCTTGATTTTCGCCGGCAGGCCTATGCGACTGAGCAGATACACCGTTCACTGCTAAAATTACGCGGAAGGATATTGAACTGATGGCAGCTAAGCCGCGAGCCGAGAGCGACACCGAAAAACTGAAGCGGCGCAACCGCGAGCTTTCCATACTCAACGCGATTGCCGAGGCCCTCAACCGCGAGGTGGATCTGAACCGCGCGCTGGAAGTGTCGCTGGCCCAGGTGGCCCGGCTGCTCGATCTGCGCACCGGCTGGATCTGGCTGCTGCGCGAAGACAGCGGCGACGCCTACCTGGCCGCCACGCTCAACCTGCCGCCGGCCCTGGCCAACGCCCCGCAGCGCATGGAAGGCTCGTGCTACTGCCTGGACACCTTTCGCGCCGGCGACCTGGACGGCGCGGCCAACCTGAATGTGGTGACCTGCAGCCGGCTGAAGTGGCTGGAGGACGGCACCGGCGGCCTGCGCTACCATGCCAGCATCCCGCTCTATGCGCACGGCAAGCAGCTCGGCGTGCTGAACGTGGCCAGCCCGGATTGGCGCCAGCTTTCCGCCGCTGACCTGCGGCTGCTGTACACCGTCGGCGACCTGGTGAGCATTGCCGTGGAACGGGCGCGGCTGTTTGCCCGCCAAGCCGAATTCGGCGCCACGCTGGAGCGCAACCGGCTGGCGCGCGAGATCCACGATACCCTGGCGCAAGGGCTGGCCGCCATCACCATGCAGTTGGAAACGGCGGATGCGCTGCTGGAGGCCGGAGCAAGCTCCGGTGGAGCAAACGCCGGGGGAGCAAGCTCCGGTGGCAGCGGCCCCTCCGCGGCCGAACGCACCCAAAAAGCCATTGCCCAGGCGCTGAGCCTGGCGCGCGCCAACCTGGAAGAAGCCCGGCGCTCGGTGCTGGACCTGCGCGCGGCGCCGCTGGAAGGCCGCACGCTGGCGCAGGCCCTGAACGCGCTGGCAGAAGAAGCCAGCGGCAAGGGCAGCGTGCCGGTTCGCTTTCATGCCACCGGCGCCAGCCGTCCGCTGCCCAACCGGGTGGAAGCCGGCCTGTATCGCATCGCCCAGGAAGCCGTGGCCAACGCCGTGCGGCACGCCGGGGCGCGCACCATCCGGGTGAAGCTGCTGGCCCAGCCCGCGCATGTGCGGCTGATGGTCATTGACGACGGGCGCGGCTTTGACGTGAACGCCCTGCCCACGGATCGCTATGGCCTGGCCGGCATTCAGGAACGGGTGCACCTGTTGGGCGGCAAGCTGACCCTGCAAACCAGCCCGGGCCAGGGCACCCAGGTGGACGTGCTGGTGCCGCTGAGTGAACCGCATGCCTGACGCGCTCGCGCCCACCATCCGCATCCTGATTGCCGACGATCACCCGGTGGTGCGCGACGGCCTGGCGGCCATGCTGGGCACCCAGGCCGACTTTGAGGTGGTGGCAACCGCCGCCGACGGCCAGCAGGCCGTGCGGCTGGCGGCCGAGCTGCGGCCGGACGTGGTGCTCCTGGACCTGGAAATGCCCGAGCTGGATGGTGTGGAGGCGCTGACACGCCTGCGCGCGGCCAGCCCGGCCGTGCGCGCGCTGGTGTTTACCGCCTTCGACACCGACGAGCGCATCCTGAGCGCGGTGCGGGCTGGCGCCCAGGGTTATTTGCTCAAAGGCTCCCCGCGCGACGAGCTGTTCCGCGCCATCCGGGTGGTCAGCCAGGGCGGCTCGCTACTGCAGCCGGTGGTAGCATCCCGGCTGATGCAGCGCATGGCGCGCTCCACTGAGGATGACGGGCCGGCCGCGCTGACCGGCCGCCAGGTGGAAGTGCTGCGGCTATTGGCCCAGGGCCGCGCCAATAAGGAAATCGCTGCCGACCTGGTCATCAGCGAGCGCACCGTGAAGTTCCACGTCAGCGCTATTTTGAGCAAGCTGGGAGCCGGCAACCGGACTGAGGCGGTGCGGCTGGCAGTGCAGCGCGGACTGGTGAGCATGTAGGGCGGTCGCGCGGCGCCGCAACAACCCCGCATTCGTCATGTAGGACCGCCTTGAAGGCGCGATTGGCGGTAGTTTCATCGCCGCCATTTGCGTCAAATGCCGGTATCAACTTGAAAAGTGAAAAATGTCCAGCGGGCTCGCAGAACGTAGCAGGATCGCGCCTGCAAGGCGCTCCCACAATTAGTATGCCGGGCTGGTTATGGGTGGGAGCGCCTTGCAGGCGCGATTGGCAGTCAGAAATAACAGGCGGCTCAGCCAATGCCAACGCCCCTGTACCATCGTCCAGTCATACAAGCTAGCCTATCGACCATTGGTGCTGGGCGGGAAAGCCGTTAGGCTGTGACATATGGAAGGCAAACAGACTCATGGCAATTGAAATCACGAAAACAGCCCTGATCACCGGCGCCTCACGCGGGCTGGGCCTGGCCCTGGCCACCGCGCTTGCCAGCCGCGGCTGGCGGCTGATATTGGACGCGCGTGGGGCGCAGGCGCTGGAGGCGGCCCGGGCCGCGCTGGCCGAGCACACCATGGTGACCGCCATCGCCGGCGATGTGACCGATCCGCGCCATCGGGCAGCGCTGGCCGAAGCTGCCGCCAACGCGGGCGGCCTGGATGCGCTGGTGAACAATGCCAGCCTGCTTGGCCCCAGCCCGCAGCCCAACCTGCTGGCGTACCCCATCGACACGCTGCTTAAAGTCTACGTGACGAATGTGTTGGCGCCGCTGGCGCTGCTGCAGGCGCTGGCCGGCCAGCTCAAGCCCGAGGCACGGGTGATCAACGTCACCAGCGATGCCGGGGTGGAAGCGTATGCTGGCTGGGGGGGCTACGGCTCGAGCAAGGCCGCGCTGGAGCACCTGACGGCCATCCTGGCCGCTGAAAACCCGGACCGGCACATCTACTGGGTCGATCCGGGCGACATGAACACCCAGATGCTGCAAGAGGCCTACCCCGGCGAAGACGTCAGCGACCGGCCGCTGCCGGAAGTGAGCGTGGCGGGCTTTCTGGCGCTGTTGGGCGCCACCGGCGGGGCGGCGCTGCCCAATGGGCGCTACGCGGCGCGTGCTGTGAAGACGGGTGTGCCGTGATGGCGAGCATCAGTGTGCCGCCTGTGGCCGTGACCACGGCCACAGCCCGGCCCACGCGCCCCGCCCAGGTGGAAGCGCTGGCCGCGAACCTGGCCGGCGATGCCCGGCAAGCCGGGCTGGCCTTTGACGTGCCGCCGGAGCTGGAAGCGGCTGAGCCAGCCGAGGCGCGCGGCCTGGGCCGCGACGACGTGCGGCTGATGGTCTCGCACTATGGCGACAACGGCCTGACGCATGCGCGTTTCCGGCAGTTGCCGGATTACCTGACGTCGGGAGATGTGCTGGTCATCAACACCAGCGGCACCCTGAACGCGGCTCTGGCCGGCCAGCGCGCCGGCGGCGCGCCCATCGAGCTGCACCTCTCCACGCTGCTGCCGGATGGGCGCTGGGTGGTGGAATTGCGCCAGATGGCCGAGAAGGGCACGGAACCCCTCTACACCGCCGCCTGCGGCGAGACGCTAGCGCTGCCCGGCGGGGCCGCGGCGCGGCTGCTGGCGCCGTATGCCGCGCTGAGCGAAGGCCGGGTGCGGCTGTGGGTGGCCGAGGTGGCGCTGCCCGCCCCCACCCTGCCCTACCTGGCGCAATACGGCTTTCCCATTCGCTACAGCTATGTGAAACAGGCTTGGCCCGCCAGCGCCTACCAGACGGTATATGCCACCGAGCCGGGCAGCGCCGAAATGCCCTCGGCCGGACGGGCCTTCACGCCGGAAATCCTGACGACGCTGGCGGCGGGCGGCGTAACCCTGGCGCCGCTGGTGCTGCACACGGGCGTGGCCAGCCCGGAGGCGTTCGAGCCGCCCTACGCGGAATTTTACCGGGTGCCGCCGGTGACGGCGCGGCTGGTGAACTCGGCCCGCGCCGCCGGCCAGCGCATCATTGCGGTCGGCACCACGGTGGTGCGCGCCCTGGAGACCGTGACCAACGCCGCCGGACTGGTGCAGGCCGGCGAAGGCTGGACCGACCTGGTGATCTCGCCCGCGCGCGGCCTGCGGACCGTCAGCGGGCTGCTGACCGGGCTGCACGAGCCGCGCGCCAGCCACCTGGCCATGCTGGCGGCGCTGGCCGGCTACGATCACCTGCGTTGCACCTATGCCGAGGCGCTGCGCGAGCGCTATCGGTGGCACGAGTTCGGCGATCTGCACTTGATCGTGCCGTGAAACCTTAACCAAAAAACGGGACAGCGCCACAACTATGTGGCGGCGCTGTCCCGTGTTTTGGTTTTCTTTTGCATCTATTCAGCCTGGCATAAAATGCCGGGCGGAATTTTTTGGGCGG
>JAYTFQ010000826.1:0-3507 GCA_043734225.1 Anaerolineales bacterium
ATGGTCCGGTTCAGCCGCCTCGCTCACGCCGGCAACGATCGACGCCAGATAGTCGACCAAAGCCCGCACCGTCGGATAATTCCAAATGAGCGTGGCCGACAGGCGCACCCCCAGGCTCAGCTCCAGCCGGTTGCGCAGCTCCAATGCCAGAAGCGAATCGAAGCCGAGGCCGTCGAGCGCCGTCGCCGGGCCAATCCGGCTGGTCGAGATGCGCAGCACCTCGGCCATCTCGCGGCTCAGGTGCTTTTCCAGCAGAGCCTGGCGTTCTTGCGTCGATCCGGCGGCCAGCAGCGCGTCGCGCAGGCCCCTGCTCGCCGGTTGTGTCCCCAGCGGACCGTTCATCTCAAGGGCGCTGAGCAAGGGCCAGCCGGCTGCCTGCGGATAAGATTGCCGCCACTGCCGCACATCGAAGGGCATGACGGCGACGACCGGCTCTGCTTCGGCCAGGGCCCACTCCAGCGCGCGCAGCCCCTGCTCAGGTCGAATGGCATCGAAACCGCGCTGGCGCAGCCGGCCGGCCCGGTCCACCCGAGCCGCCAGGCCGATCTCCGTCCACGGCCCCCATTGAATGCTCAGGGCCGGCAAGCCTTGCGCCTGGCGCCAGCGCGCCAAGCCGTCCATGAAAGCGTTGCCAGCGGCATAGTTGGCCTGGCCGGGCGATCCAACCAGCGCGGCGGCAGACGAGAAGAGCACAAACAACTCCACGGGATGCGCCAGCGAAAGGCGGTGCAGGTTCCAACTGCCAGCCACCTTGGGCGCCATCACGGCCTCGAACCGCTCGGCCGTCTGGTGCAGCAGCAGGCCGTCGTCCAATACCCCTGCGGCGTGAAAGATGCCGCGCAATGGAGCGACGGTTTCACCCTCGGTATCCGGTTGCGGTTTGAACTGGCCAAAGAGGCCGTGCATGTCGGGCTCACAGGCGACGTCGGCCAAGACCACATGCACGGTCGCACCGCCGGCCTGCCACACCGCAATATCGGCCAGCGCCTCCGCTGACGGCGCGGTGCGTCCGACCAACAGCAATTGGCGCGCCCCCTGCTCCACCAGATAGGTCGCCACCTGCCGCCCAATAGCGCCCAGGCCACCGGTGATGAGATACGCGCCATCCGGCCGAATAGCAGCCGGCCACTGGGCGACATGTCCACCAATCGCGGAGACAGCGCGCTCGCCGGCGGCTGGTTTCAGTACGATCTTGCCGTGGTGTTGGGCCTGGGCCATCCGCCGGAAGGCAAAGGCAGCCTGGCCCAGTGGAAAGCTTTCATACGGCAGCGGCCGCAGCGCGCCCTGGTCCACGAGAGACAATAACTCGCTCAACAACTGGCCAACCATCAGCGGCTCTTCAGTCGCCAGACCAGCCAGGTCCACGACGGCGATGGACAGGTTTCGCCGGAGCGCATACAGGCCTACTTTTCGATGGGCGTAAATGTCCCGCTTGCCAAGCTCCAGGAAACGGCCGCGCGAGCGCAGCAGCGACAGGCTGGTCGGGATCGCCTCGCCCGCTAGAGCGTTGAGCACCACATCGACCCCGGCGCCCTCGGTCAGGGTCATGATCTCGCCAGCGAACGCCAGCGTGCGCGAGTCCAACACATGCCGCACGCCCAGCGACCGCAGGTATGCGCGCCGCGCCGCGCTGCCGGCAGTGGCGATAATGTCGGCCTGCAACCACTGGGCGACCTGAACCGCTGCCAGGCCGGTGCCGCTGGCCGCGGAGTGAATCAGCACCCGCTCGCCGGGCTGCAGGCGCCCAACGACGCGCAGGGCATAATAAGCCGTGAGAAATGCAATCGGCAGCGTGGCGGCCGCGTCCCACTCCAGCGCGGCTGGCTTGCGCGCCACCAATTCGGCCCGGGTCGTGGCAAACGAGGCAAAGGCTCCGGGAGCCAGCGCCACAACTTCGTCGCCGACCTGCAACCCCGTAACGCCTGCGCCAACCGCCGTCACTCGGCCCGCGCACTCAACGCCTAAATTCGACGCGCCGGTCTGCTGGTCTGGCCGGTTCCCCAAGGCTGAAAGCACATCCAAAAAATTGAGCCCGGCCGCTTCAATCGCGATCTCGACCTCGCCCGCCGCCGGTGGGCGCCGTTCCATGGGCGTCAGATAGAGGCTGTCGAGCAATCCAATCTGGCGCACCTGCAGCCGGAACGGTTGGCCGGCCGGCAGGGCGCGCGCATTAGGCTCGGCGAGCGCGGCAGTGGGGTTGAGTGCCAGCAGGCGCGCCACCTGGCGCTGCCCGCCTGCCAAAGACACCTGGGTTTCAGGTGTGCCCGCCAGGCATTCGCGCACCACGGCTTGTGCATCGGCCGCTTCGAGCGCGACCGGCAGCTCGATCACAGTGCACCGAAACTCGGGGTGCTCGTGATTGAGGGTGTGCGCCAGCCCGCTTAGAGGGGCGCCCACCAAATCGCGGGCCAACAGGTACAGCCGCGGCGCCTGCCGCCAGCCAGCCGCCAAGAGCGCCTGCGCCAGATGCAGCACACCCACCGTGGACTGCGTCGCCATCACCGCCAGTTCATCCGGTTTGGCGACCGCCCCCCAGCCATAAACGACGCCCGCCGGCGCCTGCCCGTCAGCATCCAGCATCCCCATCAACTGCCGGAAGTGGCTGGGCACCCCGGCCGCCAACTGGTAACGGTCGGCAGACAGCCGGGCAAAACTCGGTCCGGGATAGACGAGGACGCAGCGGCGCCCGCCGCCGGCAAAGTGTTCAGCCAATTCTGGTTGCCCATTACCCGGTTGGACAAACAGCAGCCAGCGCTCTGAGCGCGGCTCGGCGGCCGGCTGATCCAATGGCGCGGGCTCCCAGGCTCGGTGGTAGAACCAGCGACTGAGCGCCAGAGCTTCGGCCGGCACAGCGGCTGGTCCCACCGCCCGCAGCCGCAACCCCTCGGCCGCGGCCACCAGGTTGCCGGTCGCGTCATATATGAAGAGATCACCTTGCGCCGTGGCTGGCGCGTACGGATCGCCGAGCGGGCCTTCGGCCAGTCGCGCATAGCACCACAGCGGGGCCGCCGGCAGCGGCCGGTCGCCCAGGCGCAGCGCTTCCAGCGAAACGGGCAGGAAGAGGCGGCCAGCCATAGCCCTGCTGGCGCCATCGGACAGCGTCAGTGCCAGCGTCTGGAAAGCGCCATCCAGCAGAGCCGGGTGCAGCCGGTACAAATCCGCCTCATCCGGAAGGCTTAAGCGGGCCAATGCCTCGCCCTCGCCCCGCCACACTTCTGCGACGCGCTGGAAAGCAGGACCATAGTGCAGGCCGCGGCCGGCCAACTCAGCGTAAAAGACTTCGGCCGGCACGGGCGGGCCAAGGCGGGCCTGCATCTGCGCCGGTGTGCTGGGCCAGAATGCTGCCTCGCCCGCCACCTCGGGCTGGCCCAAGCGGATAAAGCCCTGGGCATGCCGCGTCCACCAGGGCTGGCCGTCGGCCATGGTCGCCACCTGAAAAGCCGCCTGCCCAGGTTCTTCAGCGGAGATCACAAGCTGGGCCGTCACCGCTGCGCCGGCCAGCAAGGA
>JAYTFQ010000827.1:0-4087 GCA_043734225.1 Anaerolineales bacterium
CCATGACAATAGATCCGGTACACGGTCGACGCCCACCCTGTCCGGGCAAAATTCAAACGAAGATAGTGGAGGTGAAATATGGCAAGTGAGAAGCGAGCGGCAGGCTTGCACAGTGCCTATCGGCCCGTGCCGTTTACCCAGGTCACGCTCTCAGACGACTTCTGGGCGCCGCGGCTGGAGACCAACCGCTCGGCCACGCTGCCGATTGAATACGCCCAGTGCCGCGACACCGGCCGGCTGGAAGCCTTCAAGCTCAACTGGCAGCCCGGCCAAGAGCCGGTGCCGCACATCTTTTGGGACTCGGACGTGGCCAAGTGGATCGAGGCCGCCAGCTACAGCCTGAGCACCCACCCAGATGCCCGGCTGGCGGCGCTGCTGGACGAGGTGGCCGCCTTGGTGGCCGGCGCCCAGCAGTCCGATGGCTACCTCAACACCCATTACACCGTGGTCGAGCCGGGCAAGCGTTGGACCAACCTGCGCGATCGGCACGAGCTGTATTGCGCTGGGCACCTGATCGAGGCCTGCGTGGCGCACTATCAGGCCACCGGCCAGCGCACCTTGCTGGATGTGGCCAGCCGCTACGCCGATCACATCGGCAGCGTCTTTGGGACGCGGCCAGGCCAAAAGCGCGGCTACTGCGGCCACGAGGAAATCGAGCTGGCCTTGGTGAAGCTCTATCGCGCCACCGGCGAGCGCCGTTACCTGGATCTCAGCCAATACTTCATCGACGAGCGCGGTCGGCAGCCGTACTACTACGACGACGAAGCTCGCGCCCGCGGCGAAGACCCCAGCGCCTATTGGGCCAAGACCTATGCCTATGTCCAGGCCCATCAGCCGGTGCGCGAGCAGGAGCATGTCACCGGCCACGCGGTGCGCGCGATGTATCTGTATTCCGCCATGGCCGACCTGGCCGGCGAGACCGGCGACGTCAGCCTGCTGCGCGCTTGCGAAAAGCTCTGGACTCATCTGGTCACGCGCAACCTGTACCTCACCGGCGGCATTGGCCCTTCCAGCCACAACGAAGGCTTCACTGGCGATTACGATCTGCCCAACCAGAGCGCTTATGCCGAGACCTGCGCGGCGGTGGGCCTGGTGTTTTGGAGCCACCGGCTGCTGCAGCTGACCGGCGATGGCCAATACGCCGACGGCATGGAGCGGGCGCTCTACAACGGCGCGCTGGCGGGCGTCTCGCTGGATGGCGAGCGTTTCTTCTACGTCAACCCGTTGGCCAGCCGCGGCGATCATCACCGCCAGGCCTGGTACGACTGCGCCTGCTGCCCGCCCAACATCGCCCGCTTGCTGGCCTCGCTTGGCCAGTATGTTTACTCCACCGGCGCGGACGAAGTGGCCGTGCACCTCTACGTGCAGGGTCACGCGCACATGGAGGTCGCCGGCCAGGCGCTAACGCTCAGGCAGGCCACGCGTTACCCGTGGGACGGCCAGATCCACATTACGCTGGAGCCGCGGGCGCCGGTCGAATTCGCGCTCAAGCTGCGGCTGCCCGGCTGGTGCCGCCAGGCGCGGCTGGCGGTCAATGGCGAAACCGTGGATTTAGGCCGGAGCGTTCAATTGAACCCCCCACTGAACGCCCCTGCGGCCCTGGTCGAGCGCGGCTACATCAGCTTGCGGCGGCAGTGGCAGGCTGGCGATTGGGTGACGCTGAATCTGGAGATGCCGGTGGAGCGCGTGTATGCCCACCCGCAGGTGGGCCAGGACGTAGGCGCCGTCGCCTTGCAGCGCGGGCCGCTTGTGTATTGCCTGGAGCAGGTGGATCAGGCCGAGCCGGTGCAGCGGCTGCGGCTGCCAGCCAGCGCGGCGCTCACCAGCCAGTTTGAGCCGGGGCTGCTGGGTGGTGTGGTGGTTCTCACCGGTGCCGCCGAGGCCGTGGACGAGTCCGATTGGGGCGGCCAGCTTTATCGGGCGCAGCCGCCCGGCCAGCACCCAGTTCAACTGAAGGCAGTCCCTTATTATGCCTGGGACAACCGCGAGGCCGGCGGCATGCAGGTCTGGCTGGCGGAAGTCGCCTAAACATGCGCAAACTGGGAGACTGCGGCCCGACGCCCGTCGGGCCGCAGTCTCCCATTCGGCCCCAACCTTCTGAATTTCCCGCTCAATTTGCCCCTTGCTAACAGTACAAATGTTCTGTATTCTGGGGGCCTGAGCCGCGCACACTACAAGACACCCCTATCCACCCAGACTGGAGATAAGCAGCCATGATCATCACGATTGACCCGGAAGCCGGACCAGCCAAAGCTTACCTGGCGATACCGGCGAGCGGCCGTGGGCCAGGCGTGCTGGTGCTGCATGCCTGGTGGGGGTTGAATGAAGCCTTCACCGGAGTGGCCGACCGGCTGGCAGCCGAGGGCTTTACGGCGCTCGCGCCCGACCTGTACCAGGGCCGCCTCGCCACAACGATTGACGCGGCCCAGGCGCTGCGAGGAAAGCTCGATTTGCCCAAGATGGAAGCGACGGCGCGGGCGGCGGTTGGCGTGCTTCAGGCTCAGCCCGGCGTGCAGTCTGACAAGCTGGGCGTGATTGGCTTCTCGATGGGCGGCGAGTGGGCGGGGCTGCTCAGCGAATGGTACCCCGAGGCGCTACGCGCGCTGGTGCTAATCTATGGCGCGGCGCCCGCCGACTTTAAGGAGGCGCGCGCCGCGGTCCAGGGCCACTTCGCGGAACAAGATGAATGGGAGTCACTGGACTACGTGCGCGAGATGGAAGGCGCCATGCGCGCCGCCGGCCGCGAGGTGGCGCTGAACATTTATCCCGGCGTGGGGCACTGGTTCTTCGAGCCCAACCGGCCGGACGTCTACGACGCGCAGGCCAGCGCGCTGGTGTGGGAGCGCTTACTGGCGTTTTTCCGCGAGAAGCTGAACGGCTAGCGGGTGCGGTTCAGCCTACTTTAGCGCAGCCACGATCGTATCAACGTTGTAGCGCATCATCTTCAAATAGGTGTCGCCCGCCGTGCTCAGCTTTCCCAGCGCATCGGTATAGAGCGGCGGCGCCACCTTCACTCCGGCCTCCTGTGCCACCTGGCGGATGACCGCCGCGTTTTCAATATTCTCGGTGAAGATGGCCGGCACCTGCGCCCCTTTGATCTCATCGATCAGCCGCGCGAGCTCCGCCGCCGATGGCTCGCTGGCTTCCGTCGAAACCGAGCCGAGCACATCACCCATCACCTGAAACCCGTAGCGCGCCGCGAAATAGCCCAGCGCGTCGTGGTTGGTCACCAGCCTGCGTCGCCCGGCTGGCAGTGTGTCGGCTTGCTGCTGGATGTACCCGTCCAGGTCTTGCAGTTGCTTCAGATACGCTGCGGCGTTGGACTGGTAGCCCGATTCGTGGCTGGGGTCCTGCGCGGCCAGACTGTCGCGGATGATGGCGACCATGCTCATGGCATGGGTCACGTCCTGCCAGGCATGCGGATCGGTGGAGCCGGCCTCGCCGCCAATGGTGATCTTGCCCGGCGTCACCCCGCTGGTTACCACCACGCGCTTGGCCGTCGAGCCGGAAGCCGTGTACAGCTTGTTAAGCCAGACCTCGAAACCCAACCCGTTTTCAAAGATCAGGTTGGCCTGCGCCAGCGCCACCCCGTCGGCGGGGATGGGCTCGTAGGTGTGCGTATCACCGTCTGGTCCCACCAGGGTATGCAACTGCACATTGTCCCCGGCCACTGCCTGCACTAGATCGCCCAGGATGCTGAAAGTGGCCACCACGTTCAATTTGGCGCCCGCGGCGAGTGTGCAGCAAACAGAAGGCGGTCCACAGGCCGCCAGCACCAGACTCAAGAAGATCAAGAGATAACGGCATCGTCGCATGGAGATGTTCTCTGGCGGTTTGGCGTCAGCACCCAACGGCGCTAACTGAAAACACTTTTCAATTAGGGGAAGGTAACATGAGCCCTATTGGCTGTCAAGCCGGCGTTATGTTGCCTGCCGCTTGATTTGCCAGTTTCCGCCGCTCCTGAAGGGAACCACTTGCGCCACTTCCGAAGGGGACCGCTTTAAAACAGGTAAGGGGTCTGCCCTGTGCGGCCCGGCATAACCTGCTGTCAGAATTGAATGACGCGGACGCGGCCCGACGAATGTCG
>JAYTFQ010000828.1:0-10604 GCA_043734225.1 Anaerolineales bacterium
CAGGTTGTCGCACAGGCTGGCCAACACCGATTCAAGGAATTGCCGCGAATCGGCTGAGGTCAGCAGGCGCTCCTCCAGCACTTGCAGCCGGCGCAGGTCGCTGCGCTCCGAGCCATAAAACAGCAGGCGCTCCAACGGCAGCCGCACAATGTTGATGCTGTACTGCAGCACCAGCAGCACGGCAATGATCAGGATCGGGTGCGCCCGGTCATCATAGCCGGGCAGCAGCGGGCCATAGCGGTTCACCAGGGCGTACACCGCCAGCACGGTCGAAGCCACGAACGGGCCGCGCAGCAGCCATTGAAACAGCCGGCTCTTGATCACGCGGTCGGGCTGCGTCACACCGAAATAGGCCACCGCATAGGCCATGCCCACCAGCAGCACGGTGACAGCCAGGTTAGTCAGGAGCACCAGCGACCAGAAGATCAGCGGGTGAATCGCGGCCGGGCGGCCCGACAGCAGCAGGAACGGGAACGTGCCCAGGGCCGGCGCCGCGGCCGAGATCATCAGGTACAGCATGCGCCGCCGGGCGGTGGACGTTTGCGCGCGGCGATAGGCGCGCTGAAAGTTCCAACCGGCCCAGACCAGGCTGCCCATAAAATATAGGATGAACAGCGGAAAGACCGGCCCCGCCTGCAGGTGGGCCGCGCCAGAGTCGACCGTCCAACTGGTCACCAATCGTTCGGTGAAAACCGCGCCCAGCAAGAACGCGCCGCCGGCCAAATACAGCAGCCGGATGCCCAGCCGGCGCCGCCAGCGCGAGGGCAAGCCGGTGGTCGACAGCAGCGCGTCCGAGAAATGCAGATAGCCAACTGGAATGAAAGCGATGCCAATCCATTGCAGCCGCAGCCAGATGTTGATGGCCGCCTCGCCGGCGCTGCCCACCACGGCGTCGCAGAAGTAGACAATGGTGACAAGCAGCAGCAGCGCGGCAAACACCCGCGCCACCCGTTCACGCAGATTGAAGGTCAGGGCATACAGCAGGAGCGAGAAGGCCGTGATGGCGATCCCGGCGCTCAGGATATCGCTGGAGGCGACGAGGAAATTGAGGATGCTTGTCATGCCTGTTTGCGTGCCAGCCGGCGCCACCCGGGCCCGGCGGCCGGGCGGGGGCGGGGGCCAGCTATTTCAGGCCCATACCAAAAAACAGGGCCACGTCCTGGTTGGAATAATAGCGGTCGTTGTAGCCACAGAAGGCCAGGCCATGCTTTTGAGCGAAACAAATGGCCGGATAATTTTTCGACTGCATTTCCAAAATCAAGCGTTTCAGCCGGTTGGCGCGCGCCCACTGCGCCGCCGCCGCCAGCATCACACTGCCCACCCCGCCGCGCCGGAAACGGCGTTCCACCACGCAGTCGGTCACCCAGGCGGTCTCGGGCACGGGCGCCAGCATCAAATTCAGGTAGCCGCGCGGCTGGCCGTCTTGTTCCGCCACCAGAAAACACGCGCGCCGGTTCCAGCCTTCGTTTAGCTGGTCGGGCGCCCGGTTGAACGCCACGCGCATGGGCCGCGGCAGCCGCACCGGTCGAAAGCTGACTTCCAACTGCCCGGCGTTCGGGTCATCGCGCAAATCCATTTGCCAAACGTAGTCGGTGCTGTAGCCGTGGTCGAATGCGGCCAGCCGGGGCAGGTCTTCTTGGGTAGCAGGACGAACTTGGATAGGCGCCATACTTCGATTTTACCCCATTTGCCGCGGTCAGTTCACGGGGTTGGGGGAGCCGCCGTGGGCGAAGCGCCGCCGACGATCGTCACCGTCACCACGCACGGCGGTGGAAAATTGCCCGAGCTATCCAGCACCACCAGGCGAAAAGCATAGTTTCCGGACTCGCGCGCCGTGGCGTCGAATGAGCCCAGCATTTCATTCACCTTGGGCTTGGTTCCCACCCCAAGCGACAGCCATTCGCCATTTGTGCCGGCGCCGCTGATCTCGAATTTGTAAAAGGCCAAGTTAGGTGTGTTGGCGGTGCCGTCCACCTCGAACGAACCGGCAATGCGCTGGCCCGATTTGGGCGCCGTCAGTGTCGCGTTCGGGTTGTCACAGCCGCTGGAGTCAACCACGATGTTCTGCGAGGCCGCCACCGGGCTGGCCGTCGGCGTCGGCGGAATGACCGGGGTTGGGCCCGGCAGCGATTGCTCGATCTGGGGCGCCACCACCTGGACCACGAGATAAATCGAGGCAGCCAACAGCACCAGCAGCGTCAGCGTGGCCATGGCGCTGTTCTGGCGCTTGATCAGCGCCTCGCGCTCGAGCCCAAACGGTGTGCGGCCGAGGCGTTCGTGCGCGCGCAGGTACAGGCCCAGATATAGCGCCGCCAGCAACCCAATCGCGGCAAAGATTTGAAATTGGAATTGGGTGATCAGTCCAACGGCCTGAGTCATGCCCGCAGCGGCGCCGGCCAGCGGCGCAGCATGTCGGTCAGCAGGGCCGTCAGTTTGGGCACCAGGGTGGCCCCGGCCGCCAGCACTTCCTCATGCGTTGTGATGCTATTGCCGTCCAGGTTGGCCGCATTGCTAATGCCCGACAGGCCCAGCACACGCATACCGCCGTGCCGCGCCAGCGTGGCCTCCGGCACGGTAGACATGCCGACGGCATCCGCCCCGACCAAACGCAGGAAACGCAGATCAGCGGGCGTTTCAAAGGAAGGTCCCGCCAGGCAGCAGTACACGCCTTGGTGCAATTCAAGCCCCCCATCCCGGGCCACATCCAGCGCCACCTGCCGCAGCGGTAAATCGTAGACGCGGCTCATGTCGGGAAAACGCGGCCCAAACGCATCATCGTTGGGGCCGCGTAAGGGTGAAACGCCGCCCATGCCCAAGAAGTTGAGATGGTCGGTGATCAACATCAACTCGCCCGGCCGGAAAGCGGGATTAATGCCGCCAGCAGCATTGGTCAGGATGACGGTCTGCACACCCAGCAACTGCATCACGCGGATCGGCAGCGTGGCCTGCTGCATGCTCAGCCCTTCGTAATAATGCGCCCGGCCCTGCTGCACCAGCACGGTTTGGCCTTCCAACTGGCCAATCACCAGCCGACCCAGGTGCCCGGGCACGGTGGATTGCGGCCAGTAGGGTATCTCGCTGCTGGCAATAATATCCGGATCAACCACGGCTTCAGCCAGCGCGCCCAGCCCCGACCCCAACACCAGGCCGATGGCCGGCTGGTAGCGCGTCCGCGCCTGAATGGCGGCCGTCGCCTCTTCAAACTGCTCTCGCGTCACGAAATCGCCCATGGCGCTGACCTGTTCAGACAAAGTGGGTGGAGAGGTTAAGCAGCCGGCTGCGCATCGTCGGTCTCAGACTGACGATACACTTGCGTCGTGGACAAATTGGCATGGCCGAGCAGTTCTTGCACTCGGCGCAAATCTTCGCCCGCGCCCAGTTTGTGCTTGGCAAACGAATGGCGCAGCGTGTGCGGCGTCACCACGCCATCCAGCCCGGCCAAATCGGCGGCTTCTTTCAGGATGAGCCAGACGCCCTGCCGGGTCAACTTTTGGCCGCGGTGGTTGAGGAACAATACGGCCGGCGAATCATCCCGGGCAAAATTCGGGCGGCCTTGCTGCAGGTAATCGGTCAAGGGATCGCCCGCCGGTCCCAGGGGAATGTAACGGCGCTTGTCGGCCTTGCCAGGGCAGCTCACGGTGCGCTTGTCCCAATCCACGTCGCTCAAGTCTAGATTGACGACCTCGGTCACGCGCATCCCGGTGGCGTACAACACCTCCAGCAGGGCCCGATCGCGCAGTGACTTGGGACCGCCGCTGTGGCCCGGGGCCGCCAGCAGCCGCTCCATATCCGCCTGCGAGATGGTCTTAGGGATATGCTTTTTGACCTTGGGTGAGTTCAGCCGGGCGGCCGGGTCGGCCGCGATCAGGTTTTGCTCAAGCAGCGAGTGGAAAAATGACTTGACCGCGGCAATCTTGCGCGCCACGGTGGAGGGCGCATAGGCGTTGGGCCCATGCTGCAAGTCCTCGACATAAGCCAAAACGATTTCCGAGGTGACCTGACTGACGTCAAGCGCGCCGCCGTCGCGGCTGCCCAAAAAGCCCATGAACTGGCCCAAATCGTTCTTATAGGCCGAAATTGTATTAACTGAATAGCGCTTTTCCACAGCCAACTTGCTGAGGAATTGATCCAAATGTTGATCCATTACCACCCTCCCAAATACCGCCAACGCTGCAACTGTCGGCCGGCAGCCGGACCGCGTGGAACACGCCAATGGAGTTTGTTCCCGGCACAGTCGCCGACATTATACTGCTTTTCATAAAATCGAACTAAGCGTGGTCGTGATTGACCGCCGGCATCACCCAACACGCGTGCGGAGGAAAGGAAAGCGTATATTCGTCGCCAACCTGGGGCAATTTCAGCTTGCGTTCGTTAAAGACATCCAGGGTCAGGGGTGCGGAACCGACGTTGACCGTGACACGAATGGTGGAACCGAGGAAGTTGACCGTTTCAACCTTGCCGCGCAGGCGATTTTCGCCTCCGTCCGGACCCAAACGCAGCTCCTCCGGACGCAGCATCAGGGTGACCGCGGCGCCATTAGCCGCCGCCACGCTGCTGCCCGGCGTCAGCGGCTGCCCATCGTAGGACAAAGCCCCCTTGGCCGCATCGACCACGGTGCATTGAATCTGGTTCAACGTACCCACAAATGAAGCGACAAACGGGGTGCGCGGATAGTTGTAGATTTCAAACGGCGTGCCCACCTGCTCCATGACACCGCGGCTCATCACCACCACCCGGTCCGAGAGGGACATGGCCTCTTGCTGGTCGTGGGTGACGTAGATTGTCGTGATGCCCAACTGGCGCTGGATGCGGCGGATTTCGTAGCGCAGCTCGTCACGAATTTTGGCGTCCAGGGCCGACAGCGGCTCATCCAGCAGCAGCACCTGCGGCTGGATGGCCAGCGCCCGGGCCAGCGCCACCCGCTGCTGCTGTCCGCCCGAAAGCTGATACGGATAGCTGTTGCTCTTGTCGGGCAGATGGATCAGCTCCAGCAATTCACGGACGCGCTGCCGGATCTTGTCTGAGGACTGCTTCTTGATCTTCATCCCAAAACCGACGTTGTCGCCCACGGTCATATTGGGAAACAATGCATACGACTGGAAAACCATGCCCACGTCGCGCTGGTTGGCCGGACGCTGGGTGATGTCCTTGCCGTCCAGGGTAATGGTGCCCGAGGTGGGCAAGTCGAAGCCGGCAATCATGAGCAGCGTCGTCGTCTTGCCGCAGCCGCTGGGCCCCAGGAACGAGATAAACTCGCCGCGCTCCACCTTGAGCACGAAGTCTTCCACCGCCGGCAAGCCTATGCCAGGATAGGACTTGCGAATGTGATCGAGATCAAGAAAGGCCATGGGAACTGCCTCGTTTCGCTTAGTGGGCGGCGACAATCTGCTGTCGGTTGCCGCGGGTGATTAAGTCGATCAAAACCATCGCGCCCCAGGTCAGCGCGAAGCTGACAATGGTCAAGGCGGCCGGCTCATAGGCCTGGTGTTGGCCCAACAGCCACAAGTACGGGCCAAAGGCCGGGCGGGATAGGAAGCTGGCCAAGGTCAATTCCCCGACGACCGTGGCAAAGGTCAGCAGCGCGCCGCTCAACAGCGCCGTGCGCAGATTGGGGAAGATAACCCGCAGCATGATGGTCAGCCCATTCGCGCCCAGGCTCTCACCGGCTTCCGTTAGAGTGCGCACATCCATCGAGCGCAGGCCGTTGTCCACGGCGCGATACATATAAGGCAGCGAGAGCACCACATAACCCGCGATCAATAAGCCGGTTGTGCTGATGTCGCTCGACGTAAACGACGGCAGCAGGGTAATGCCCCCCACGCGCAGCGGACCGCTGTAGGTCTTCAGCATGCCGAAAACCAGCACGATGGCCGGGATGACAAAGGGCAGCAGGGTAATAAACTCCACCACCGGCCGCCATTGCGGGAGGCGCAAATGCACCCAGTAGGCGGTGGGGACAATGAGCACCAGGCTAACAATGATGGTCAACACTGCCATCTCATTGGAAAAAACAAAGGTCCGGATAAACTCCGGGTCCGAGAAAGCGCTGCGATAGGCATCGAGGCTCAACGTGTCGCGCAATTTGCGCAGCGAAAAGTCCAGCGTGCCATACAGCGGAAGCAAAAAGTACAGCGCGCCCAGGATGACCCACAGCCAACTAAACGAAAATCGCGCTTTCATCGCAGCCACCTTGAGGACAGACGCTGCAGCCAGGAATAGCCAGCCAGGGAAATACCCATGATGATCACCATGCCGAGCGACATCGCATAGCCCAGATTGACGTTGTGCAGCACGTCGCCGCGGATTTGGGCGCCGATCAAGATGGTGATGATGGGCAAATTACCGCCGGTGAGGGCATAGGCCGTGGCATACGCGCCAAAGGCATTGCCAAACAAGAGGATCATCGTGCCCAGCAGCGACGGCAGAAGGATCGGCAGGGCCACATAGCGCCAGTATTCAAATGAATTGGCGCCCAGGTTTTCACAGGCCTCGCGCCACTCGCGTTTCAGGCCGTCCAGCGCCGGCGCCATGATCAGCACCATGAGCGGGAACTGGAAATACATGTAGGTCAGCGTCAAACCGAGAAAACCATACAGGTTGAACCCGGCGTTGTAAATGCTGATGTGGAGCAAATTGCGCAGCAGAACCGTGACGAAGCCGGTGCGGCCCAAGACCGAGATAAATGCGAAGGCCAGCGGCACGCCAGCGAAATTGGAGGCTACGCCGGAAAACGTCATCAGCGCGCTGCGCACCCAGCGCGGCAGGCCGCCGACCGTCACGGAATAGGCCAACAGGAACCCAAACAAGCCGCCACCGATGGCGGTGGCCGCGCTGATCTCGATGCTCAGCAGGTAGGATTGGAGAATATCCGGGCGGAACAAGCTCACCAGATTGTTGAGGGTGAACTGCCCGTCGGCGTCGCGGAAACTATCAATAAACAGCGACGATGACGGCAAGATCATGAAGAGAAATGCGAAGACAAAAAACGGCACCAGCCCCAGCCACGCCCAGGACAGATGGCGAAACCATGGGACTGGCGCCGCGGCCGAACCGGTCGCTTCGGCAGTAACCGCCATTGTTTATCTCCCTAAGCGTCAGTCAGCGGGGCGCCCGGCATCGTTGCCTGCCGGGCGCCCCCTGTCATTGCGGCGGTCAAACCAGCACGGTTTGACCCAGATCAAAACTCGGGGCTAGGGAGCCTTCTTAACGTCAGCCCCGACAACCTTGTCCCAGTTTCCAGTAATCAGCTTGGCCGAGGCGTTCTGCGCGTCCAGGCTCGGAAATACCGCGCCAGAAACGTCGGGCAACTGCGCCTTGAGAGCGGCCGGGATCTTGTTGGCCTTATCCATCGCATCCTGGCGGATGGGGTGGCAGTAGCCGGGCGGGGCCAGCCAGATCAGTTGGCCTGCGTCCGAGTACAGATATTCCATCCACAGCTTGGCGGCGTTCAGGTGCGGCGCGTAGGCGCTGATGGCCTGCACGTAGATGCCACCGATACGGCCCGTCTTGGGCACGACCACCTGCACCTTGGGATTGCCCTTGAAGCCATCGCGGCCGGCCAGGGCGTTGTAGTCCCAGGTCAGGCGCACGGCCACCTCGCCCTTGGAGACCAGGGCGTTGTTGGCGATCACCGGCACGAGGTTGCCGGCCTTGTTGAGCTTGGCGAAGAAGTCGAGGCCAGCTTGCGGATTGTCAGGCGTGCCGCCGTTGGCCAGCCCGGCGGCGACCACGGCCTGGATGGCCTGGTTCGAAACGCGCGGATCGCCCGACAGCGCGATTTGGCCCTTGTAGTCAGCCGCCAGGAGATCCGACCAATCGGCCGGCACCTTGGGCTGCACATCCGTGTTGACCATGAAGGCCATCACGCCATAATAGTCGCCGTACCAGTAGCCATCGGCGTCCTTAGCACTGTCCGGGATATCCGCCCAGGTGGACACCTTGTAGGGCTGGATGAGCTTGTCGGTCTTGGCTTGCGGGCCGAACGACAAACCGACGTCAATCACATCCGGGGCTTGCGGGCCGGCGTTACTCTGGTTGGCCTTGATGGCGTTGACTTCATCGCCGGAACCGGCGTCGGGCGTGATTTCGTTTACGGTCAAACCATACTTGGCTTTGAAGCCATCGATCATGCCGCCGTAGTTGCACCAGTCGTGCGGCAGCGCAATCACGGTCAACTGGCCTTCAGCCTTGGCAGCCGCGATGAGCGCGTCCATGCCGCCGGCAGCGGCGGCCGTGGGCGCCTCGGTGGCGGCGGGAGCCGTGGTTGCAGCTGGGGCCGCGGTCGGCGGCACGGTGGTGGGCACTGCGGTCGGCACGGGCGTGGCCGCGGGCGCGCAAGCAGCCAGGATCATGGCTGCCGACATCAGTACCGCCAGGCCCTTAAATGCCTTGAGGGCTGATGCGCGTGAATTCTGTTTCATAGTCTCCTCCTTCAGGAGTATGGGGCAAAACGCAATCGATTCAATGCCGAGCAATTTGGCGATTTGGTCCAACAGGTACGGTCGTGCGGCAGTTCACCTCCTTACGCGTCGGTGACGACAAATTGAACCAGTTGGGACAAGGCTGAAGTTTAGCACTAGTCGACAGTGAGTCAAATAAGTCTGCTTGACATACCCATAACCATCCCTTAACCTGTAACCTTGACCCGCGACAGCGACTTGAGCAACCAGGCAACTTAGGGCATAATTGATAGTTATGTTAGCACAACTAGCCAGGCCCGCGACGCTCGACTCCGTCTGATTCAGGTAAAAAAATGCTTTCTCCGGTTGAAGACTTTTGGCTGCGCTGGCACGTGGCGCACGATAACGTAGAGTCGGCGGGCCGCGCTCGCCTGGTGCTGGAAGCGGAAACCGGCGGTTCGCCAGGTCAGGTCGCGGCCAGCCTGGGGCTCTCTTCTCAGGCGGCCGAAGGTGTCCTGGCCACGTTCGAGCTCGAACGGTTGGCCACGTTTCCTCGCGCAAAAGTTCGGCTGGAACAGCTAACCAACCTGGACGCGGCTGATTCGCGCGCCCGCCAGCACGTGGCGCGGCAGACCCGCCGGCTGTTCAGCGACACCCTGCCTCTGCACCACCTGCCGCGCAAAGCGCGCCAATTGTTAGAGGCCGCGGCGCTGCTGCCCCCGATTGAGGCAACGGCTGGAACGGGGGCAGTTGCCCAACGCGAACCAGTGCTGCTCGACGGCGCCATCCTGGCCGATCTGAGCGCCACGGATCAAACAATCATCGCGTGCGTGCTGCACCTCCAGCGCAAAGGCTATCGTCCCAACCGCGACCCACTATTCACACAGTTGCGCCCTTACCAGCAAAGTCAGGTCCGCTATCTGGCGGCGCTGCTGCAAGTCTGCGAGCTGCTGGATCACTCCGGCACCCACACCACCGACCTGAAAGGCGCCGAACTGTTGGACGACGCCGTCCAACTGCGACTGCTGGGAGCCGAGGCGGAAGCCGATGGCGCCTACGCCTGCCGCAGGGCCGGGCTCTGGCAGCCGATTTTCCATTGCGACCTGCGACACGCCTTGGGGCCGCGCTCAGCCGCGACGCAACTGCCGGAGGTGGCCGCCCAGCCCGACGAGCCAGTTGGCGCGGTCTTTACCCGGCTGA
Organism: Anaerolineales bacterium; assembly: GCA_043734225.1. Classification (GTDB taxonomy): domain Bacteria; phylum Chloroflexota; class Anaerolineae; order Anaerolineales; family UBA6663; genus JAYTFQ01. Next base: position 9,600 of record JAYTFQ010000828.1, read on the forward strand.
TGAAGGCGGGCTTGAGCAAATGGCAAGCCAGCCTGCCCGGCGCGCTCAGCGGCGACCTCGCCAGTCTGACAGACTTGCTATCCGGCCTGGAACAAACGCGAGCCACGCTGGGCGCCTTTGCTTCCGTGCTCAAACGCCACCCCGTCAAGGCAGTTAAACACCCGCTCAGCCGTCTGCGCGGACAGTTGGCTGCGTATTTGACCGGCCAAGCGGCGCTAGGCGATCTCGATGCCTATGTGGCCGGGCGCCAGCCAGCCGCTACCGCCGAGTTGCAGCCTATGCGCGAGGCGTGGGAACGCGACGGGCGACGGCGGTACACAGCGCTGCGGACAACGCTGGAGAGCGCCGAAACGGCCGCCTTGCTGTCCAACCTGACCCAGTTGGCCCAGACGCCGCCCCTCCGGCGGCGCAAAGCGACCACCATTCACCTGGCGGCCCCAGTGCTCCTGGATGAGCTGTGCGCGGAAGTGGCTGAACGCGAGGCGAGCGTGTCGGCCGATCGGCCAGATCGCTACCGCCGCTATCAAGATGGGCTGGCCCGTCTCACATGCGCGCTAGAGGCGCTGGGCGGCAAGGCCAGCATGGGTGAAGAGGCCGAGCAGATGCTGGCGGATGTGCAGCGCCTGGAAAATCGGATTGATCGTTGGCTGGTCAGCAGCGTCCTGAATGACGCCATCGCCGAGTTTTTGGACGAGTGGGCCGAGAAGCAGGCCCGCCGCAAGGCGCCGCAGTTGTTTGGGACGCAGGCCGTGCTGGCTTATCGGCAGGCCCGCCGGGCGCAATGGTTTCGTCTGCGGGGCGCGCTGGCGGCCGACTGGCGGCCGCTGCGAGCCAGCCGTTTGCGCCGCCGCGCTAACAGCCTTCTCAAGCAACTCGCCCGCCACGACCGCCAGTAAGCGGCGCCAGCCTAACCCGGAAAAAAGCCCGGCCGGACACTTGATTTGATAACTGTCCGGTCGGGCACGACTTTGTTAAGAACCGTCACGGCCGCGCGGGTTTTGCGCC
>JAYTFQ010000829.1:0-4131 GCA_043734225.1 Anaerolineales bacterium
CCGATGATGCCTTCGCCCAGCCGCGAGCGAGTCTGGCCGATGGCGTCGGCCTCGGCCCCCACCACGGCGATGGGCGTCAGGGTCAGGCCGTCCGGCTCCAGCAGGAACACGGCGCTGCTGTCGGCCGCCAGCAGGTCGCGGGCCGAGGTGGAGATGCGCGCCAACACGGTGGGCAGGTTCAGGCTGGCCGAAATTTCGCGGCCGATGTCGGTCAGGGCCGCCATCTCGCCGGCGCGGCGGTTGATCTCGGCGAACAGGCGGGCGTTCTCGAAGGCCACGGCCAGGCTGGAGGCGAGCGTGGCCAGCAGGCGCTGGTCACTCTCGCGGAAGGCGTCTTCGCGGTCCACGTTTTGGATCGAGATCAGGCCGCGGGCCTCGTCGCCCACGATCAGCGGCACGCCCAGGTAACTCTTGGACACTTCGCCGGCCACCACGAACGAGCCATATTCGATGGTGCGCTGGGCCAGGTCGCGGTTGAACATCAGCGGCTGGCGGGTGCGCAGGATATGCGGGCCAAAGCCCTTGTTGTCCAGCGGGCGCGGCGCGGGGAAGTAGCGCTGGCCGTTCTCGAACAGATACGAGTAGTGCAGCAGGTTGGTGGGCCGGTCATAGGTGACGATGACGATGGCCTGCGCGTCGAAGATTTCGCGGATCTTGTCGCCCACCAGGTCGAAGATGGCCTGCGGGTCGAGCTGGGCGGCCAGCGCCTGGCCGACGCTGTTGATGATGGCCAGCTCGGCGGCGCGCTGCTTGGTCTCGTCCAGCAGGCGTTGGGTCTCGCCAAACAACCGGGCGTTCTCCAGCGCCACGCTCATGCTGGCCGCGAGTGTCTCCAGCAGGCGCACATCCGAGTCGCTGAAGGCGTTTTCGCGCTCGACGTTCTGCAAGCTGATCATGGCCGAGACAACACCGCCGGCCACCAGGGGCACGAACACAAACGACATTGGCCGGGCGGTGCCGGGGGTGCCCACCATGCCCAGCTCGGCCACGACCGCCTCGGCATCGCGGTTGATGACCAGGGTTCGTTTGGTTGCAATCAGGCGCTCGGTGAGCTGATTGAACGGGAGCGGCTGCGTGTCAACAAAATACTTGCCCATTTCCCAATTGTAGAGATCGCGGCGCGTGCGCGTCTGATGGTCAATGGCCAGGATCAAGACGGCTTGCGACTCGAAGATGTCGCGGATCTTGTCGCCGACCATTTTATAGATGGCCTGCATGTCCAACTGAGCGGCCAGCCCTTGCTGGACGCTGTTGATGACGGCCAGCTCGCCGGCGCGCTGCTCGGTTTCGTTCAGCAGCCGCTTGGTCTCGGTGAACAGGCGGGCGTTCTCCAGCGCCACGCTCAGGCTGCCGGCCAGCGTGGTGAGCAGGCGCAGGTCGGCGTCGGTGAACGCGTCGGCGCGCTCGAAGCTTTCCAGGGCAATGGTGCCGATGGCCTCGCCGCGCGACAGGATGGGCACATGCACGTTGGCCAGCGGCAGATCGGTGCCGGGTGTGGCCTGGATCTGGATGCCAGGCCCCAACATGGCTTGCCAGTTGGACCGGTTACCCATAATGGGCTGGCGGGTGGTGATGACATGCCGGGTGCCGGCCATCTGGTCCAGCGGCTGGGCCGGCACTTGCAGGCGCAGGCCATGCTCGTACACATACGGCATGGCCACCAGGCCGGTGGCGCGATCATACAGGCGGATGCTCATGTCGCCGCTGTGCAGCACCTCGCGCAGCTTGTCGCCCACCAGGTCGATGATCCCCTGGAATTCCAGTTGCGAGGCCAGGCCCTGCTGGACGCTGTTGATGACGGCCAGCTCGGCGGCGCGCTGTTCGGTCTCGCTCAGCAGGCGCTGGGTCTCGGCAAACAGCCGGGCGTTTTCCAGCGCCACGCTCATGCTGCTGGCCAGTGTCTCCAGCAGGCGCACATCCGAGTCGGTGACCGAGTTTTCCCGATCGACGTTCTGGATGGTGATCAGCCCGGTCACCACGCCGCCGGCAATCAGCGGCACAAACACGCCAGACTTCATATCCTCGGTGCCGGGGTTGACCGACATACCCAGCTCGGCGGACAGGACCGGGTCCACGCGGTTGATGACCAGGCTTTGCCTGCCCTGGCTCAGGCGGTCGGCCAGCGGGTTGAACGCCATGGTCGTGTTCGGGGAGTAGTGCTGGCCCTTCTCCCAGCCGTACACCACGCGCCGGGTGCGCTGAGCCTGGTCAAAGGTCAAGATCAGGACCGATTGGGCCTCGAAGATGTCGCGGATCTTGTCGCCCACCAGGTTGTAGATGGCACTCAAATCGAGCTGGGCGGCCAGGCCCTGCTGCACGCTGTTGATGACCGCCAGCTCGCCGGCGCGCTGCTCGGTCTCGCTCAGCAGACGTTGGGTCTCGGCAAACAGCCGGGCGTTTTCCAGCGCCACGCTCATGCTGCCGGCCAGCGTCTCCAGCAGGCGCACATCCGAGGCCGTGAAGGCGTTTTCGTGGTCGAGGTTCTGCAAGGTGATCATGCCCGTCACCTCGCCGCCGGCCAGCAGCGGGACGAACACGCCCGATTGCATGGCCGCCGTGCCTGGAACGATGGTCATGCCCAGCTCGGCGGCCACGGTCACGGCGTTTTCGTTGATCAGGATGGTTTGCTTGCCAGCGATCAGGCGCTGCGTGAGCGTATTGAGCGCGAAGTCGCCGGGCTGGAGCGCATACTCACCCAGCTCCCAGCCGTACAGATCGCGGCGGGTGCCCGACCGCTGATCAAAGCCCTGGATCAGGACGGATTGGGCGTCGAAGATGTCGCGGATTTTGTCGCCGACCAGGTTGTAGATGGCGTGCAAATCCAGCTGGGCCACCAGCCCCTGCTGCACGCTGTTGATGACCGCCAGCTCGGCGGCGCGCTGCTCGGTCTGGCTCAGCAGGCGCTTGGTCTGCTCAAACAGTCGCGCATTTTCCAGCGCCACGCTCAGGCTGCCGGCCAGCGTCGTCAACAGGCGCACATCCGACGGGCCAAAGGCCGCCTCGCGCTCCTTGTCCGCTACGTTGATCACGCCGGTCGCCAGGCCGCGCGTCAGAATCGGCACCGCCATAAACGACCTGGCAGCGGCGGTGCCCGGGATAATCACATGGCCGCCAAACTTGGCCAACTCCGCCAACACATCGCGGTCCACCACCAGCGGCTGCGCCGTCTCGATGACGTGGCGCGACAGGCTGGTCAGGCTCAGCGGCACGGTGTCCGTCCCCGGCGCGAAAACCACGCGCTGGCCGTGCTCGAATTCATACGCGAAGTGCAGCAGGCCGGTGTCGCGGTCGTACAGCCGGATGGCCAGGTCGCCGGTGTGCAAAATCTCGCTCAGCTTGTCGCCCACCAGATCGACGATGCCCTGGAAATCGAGCTTGGAGGCCAGCCCTTCCTGCACGCTGTTAATCACCGCCAACTCGGCGGCGCGCTGCTCGGTTTCGCTCAACAGGCGCTGGGTCTCGTTGAACAGGCGGGCGTTTTCCAGCGCCACGCTCAGGCTGCTGGCGAGCGTGGTCAGCAGCCGCACATCGCCCTCGTCGAAGGCGTACTCGCGATCCGAGTTCTGCAGGCTGATGGCGCCGGTGACGCGGCCATGGGTGATCAGCGGCACCCACACGCCTGAGCGGGTATCGCTGGTGTCGTCGCCGGTGTCGATCTTGACCGAGCCGCCCAGCGCTTGCGCGCGCGCTTCGAAATCCGCCGCGATCAGCAGGGGCTGCGCGGTCTCAACGATGTGGCGCACCAGCCCGCTCATGGGGAAGGGCGCCGCCGTGTAGTGCTGGCCGCGGTCGATGCCGTAGCGCAAGATGTTAAGATTGCGCGCCTCGTCCACGCTGCCGATGAGCACCCCTTGTGCGTCAAAGATGTCGCGGATCTTGTCGCCCACCAGGGTATAGATAGCCTGCTCGTCCAGTTGCGCCGCTAACCCCTGCTGCACGCCGTTGATGACGGCCAGCTCCGCGGCGCGCGCCTCGGTCTCGCCCAGCAGGCGCTGGGTCTCGTTGAACAGACGGGCGTTTTCCAGCGCCACGCTCAGGCTGCTGGACAAGGTCATCAGCAGCCGCACCTCGGCCTCGCCAAAGGCATCAAAGCGATCCAGATTTTGCAGGCTGACCGCGCCCATCACCTGC
>JAYTFQ010000830.1:0-1804 GCA_043734225.1 Anaerolineales bacterium
AGCAAGTGCCAGGCAGGGCGGTTTTACAATATGAGCCGCATCCGCACCGCCATCTCCTCGGCGCCGGGGCGCAGGGGTTCGGGCTGCCCGGCGAGCTGAAAGCCGGCGCGCTGATACAGGCGCATGGCGGGGCTGTCGCGCACGGTGACGCCCAGGTCCAGATAAGCGGCGTGCCTGGCGCGCGCCCAGGCGATCACCGTCTCCAGCAACTTTTGCCCCACCCCGCGGCCGCGCTGGCTGGGTGCTACCCACATTTGGTACAGGTGCGCCACGTTTGGATCGGACGCATCAAACCTGCCCCAGGCCAGCCCGGCGGGTTGGCCATCCACTTCGGCCAGCAGCGGCAGATCCCAGCCGGAGGCCGCGCCCTCGGCCAGGCGCGCGGACCAATCCGCATCGGAACGGTTTTGTTCGTGGGCCAGCGTGCTGCCAAACGCCTCGGGCGCATCGGCCAGGGCCCGCAGCCGCAGGTCCTGATACAGCGCCCAGGCCTCCACCGCAAACGGGCGGACCGTGAGCGTGATGGTCATGCAGCCCAGCCTTCCTCGATGAGCACGCCGTTGGCGATGGCCTGGGCCTGGTTTTTGAAGATGGCCATGACAGCTCTTGCCCGTCAACGCCTTCCAGTGAATAGACCCCTTCCAGCGCCATAAAGTCGAAAGGCTACTTACCCAGGGCCTTGCGGTAAGCCGCCCACTGCTCGTCGACCTTTTTCTTGTCGGCGGCGACGGCGGCAAACTTGGTGGCAAAGGCCGAGTCGAGCTTGATCGCCAGCAGGTAGTTCTTGGTCACCTTCTCGGTGCGCATGCGGCCGGAGCTGAACATGCGGTTGACTTCGACCGGGTCGCTGGGCTTGCCCTTGGATTTGATCGTGGCCAGCGCGCTCTCAAAATAGCGTTTGGCTTCGGCCACGTCCGGCTTGAGCGCCTCGGCCAGCTTGAACACTTTGTAGTCGCGCTCCACTCCGGCGACCGGCTTGCCGGCCTTGGTCAGCTCCGGGTCCAGCTTGGCCTTGGCCGCGATCTTCAGCATGGGCACATAGGCCTTGTAGGCATCGCTGACCGTGCGCGCATGCAGGTAGACCGTCAGCAGCGGCGCCAACTGCTTGGACTTGGACGCGCCCAGCTTGAGGGCCAGCAGCACCGCCGCCACCTTGGGGTCGGCGCTGGATTGGCCCAGGGTCTTCTGATAGCCGTCGAAGTTGAGAAAAGATTGGTCGCCGGTGGAGAAGGTGGGCGTCAGAAACGCCAACTGCTCTTTGTAGGCTTCCTCCAGCGCGGCCGCCAGTTTCTTGCTGTTGGCCGATGACTTGGGCAGCGCCGCTGCCTCGCGAATCTTTTTCAGCAGCGGGCCGCCCAGGTTCACATCCTTTGGCGCGCCGTCGCGCAGGTAGTTGGCCAACAGGAAATCGCTGGGCCGGTTCTGCCGGACGTCGAATAAAAACTGGAGCTGGTCGTCAAAGAAGTACTTTTTTGACCACTCCAGCATGACCGGCCACAGCTTCCGGTCGTCGAGGGCTTTGGTGAGCGTCAGTTCGGGCATACGGGTCTCCCTTAGTTGTAGGTGGTGATGGCATGAGACGGGCGGCCGGCGTGACGGCCGGATCCCGTGCTTGGGCGCAGATTATATATGCGATGGCGGGATAAGTGCTATTCGGCGCGCATGGATCCCAAAGCTAGTAGACTGTCACCCTGGACAAGATGGGCTGTCACCCTGAGAGGTTGTGAACCTATCGACGCCACAGTTCCATGCGGGCAGCACCCGGCGGCGGTGTCGGCGATCGCGGCGCTTGCTGAGGCGAGTT
>JAYTFQ010000831.1:0-3812 GCA_043734225.1 Anaerolineales bacterium
GTCGTCCACCTGCGTGGACGATGCCTCTTCATCGGGCTTGTGTGGACATTCGAGTGCGCCGGCGTGGGTGTATGGCACTCCGGAAGCGAAGGGTAGGGAGCATGACGCCCGGCGAGGGGCGAACTCCGCCACCGCCATCAACGGCGACCTTCGGTCGCCTCGCTGTAGGCCGTAAGGCCTGGCGGATGTAGTTGGTTCGCGCTCAGGCTGCCTGGCCCCTGTTTCAAAGCGGTCCCCTGCGGGAGCGGCGGAAACCGACAAATGAAGCGGCGGGGCGTGGCAGCAAGGGAGCAGGGGTGCGTATCTGTTTTAAAGCGGTCCCCTTCGAGAGCGGTCCCTTGCGGGAGCGGCAGAAACCGGCAAATGAAGCGGCGTGCGACATGACGGGAGTTGCGGCGAGGGCTGTTCAGGGCTGTGTCCCCGACGATCGTCGGGGACACAGCATCCCATTCGGGCGGTTAAGGCTCGTCGTCGCCCATGATGGTGAATTGCCGCGGGCCAATACGCTGGCCGTTCAGGGCGGTGGGCTCGGGGCTGGCGTAGGCGGGCAGCAGGGTGAGGCTGCGCTGTGAGGCGGGCGAGGGCGGGGCCGGGGGCGCGGCATGCACGATGATGACCTGCGGCGGAACGGGCGTGGCGGTGGAGTTGATCACGCGCGCGGCGGCGCCGGCCTGGTGCTGGAGGGCGAGCGCGACGACTGCCAGGCTGGTGGGGACGCTGGCGGCCACGCCGGCGACGACGCCGATGATGACGGCCATGGCCTGGTCCGACAGCCGCCAGCCGATGATGAGGGCCAGGGTGACGATGAAGGAGAGGAGGCAGAGGTAGAGGAAGGAGCGGGAGGACATGGGGAAAGGGATGGAGTGAGTGGGTGAGAAAGAAAAAGAAAAAACGTTAGGCGGCGACTTGGTGATAGCGAAAGCAGGAGACCAGGTGGTCGTTGACCAGGCCGGCGGACTGCATGATGGCGTAGACGATGGTGGGGCCGACGAACTTGAAGCCGCGGCGGAGCAGGTCTTTGCTGAGGACTTCGGCCTGCTCGGTTTTGGGCGGGATGTCTTTGAGGGTCTGCCAGGCATTCTGGCGGGTGCGGCCATTCACAAAGCGCCAGATGTAGGCGTCGAAGCTGCCGAACTCGGCCTGGACTTTTAGAAAGGCCTGGGCGTTGGTGACGGCGGAGTTGAGCTTGAGCCGGTTGCGGACGATGCCGGGGTTGGCCAGCAAGGTTTCAATACGGGCCGCGTCATAGGCGGCTACCAGCTCCGGCTGGAAATTGTCGAAGGCGGCGCGGTAGTTGTCGCGTTTCTTGAGGATGTTCTCCCAGCTCAGCCCGGCCTGGGCGCCGTCCAGCACCAGGAACTCAAACCATTTGCGCTCGTCGTGCAGGGGCACGCCCCACTCAGTGTCGTGATAGCTGATGCTGGGCTCGCGCGCCGCCCAGCCGCAGCGAATGCGCCCATCGGCGGCCGGCGCGGTCATCTCAGGCGCGCTCCGCCACGGGCAATTGGGCGATGAGGGTGCCCAGGCGGACCGTTTCGAGATAAGCGAGAATTTCAGATGGCTCAGGCATGCGGTACCGGGCGCCAGTCTTTGCTTTTTTGCGTCATATGCGTCATCAGCGGTATCGTCATCATTTCCGTCACAGGAGTGTCGCCCAATCTTTCTGGGGAAGCCAGGCGGCCTGGAAGCGGGTGGTGGTGCCGCAGTTGACGGCCAGAAAGTCGCCGCGGCCGAGGAGCTTTTCGGCGCCGGTGCCGGAGACGCCGGCGGCCACGCGGGCATCATCCACCGAGCCGACCCGGCCCACCAGGCGGACGGGGAAGTTGGCCTTGAGCATGGGTCCGAGCGCGGCCGATGACGGCTTTTGGGCGCCGGCCAGCAGGTGCAGGCCGGCTTCGCGGCCGCGTTGGGCGATGCGGGTGAGGGCGGCTTCGACGGCTTTGCCGCCGGTGGCGATGAGGTCGAGCAGCTCATCGACGGCGATGATGATGCGCGGGGTGCTGCGGCCTTCATGGTCGCGGCGCTCCATTTCGGCCAGGCAGCGCTCCAGCAGGGCCAGGGCTTGTTCGGGCGTGCTGGCCAGCGGCGCCAGCAGATGAGGCAGGCCGGCCAGCGGCGCCAGGCCGCGCTGCTTGGGGTCGATGAGGACCATCTGCAACTGCGATTGGCGATGGGTGAGCGCCAGCGAGGCCAGGATGACGCGCATGAGCTCAGTCTTGCCCGAGCCGGTGGCGCCGGCAATGAGGATGTGGGCCACGTCGGGCGAGGGCAGGCGGATGAGCAGCGGCCGGCCATCGTCCGAGACGCCCAGGCAGGCGGTGTAGGGCGGGATGCTGGTGAGCTGGCGCAGCAGCGGCAGGAGCAGCACCGGCTCGGCATCCGGCCGGGGCACCTCCAGGGCCAACTGCTCGCCGTCGCGCGAGACGCGCACATCTGGCGCGCCCAGGGCCAGGGCCAGCTCTTCCGACAGGTTGCGGATGGAGGCGACCTTGGCGCCCAGAGCCGGCGCGACGTGGTAGCGAATCCAGCGGGGGGTGACGGCGCCACCTTCCACGCGCACCTTGACCCGGTGCGAGGCCAGGACGTGCTCGATGCGGTCGGACTGAAAATTCAGGTATTCGTGGGTGATCTTGCTGTTGGAACCGCCGGGAGCAGCCATAGCCCGATCTCCGTCTGATAGTTGTAAGTGACGAAGCCGGCGCAGGCAAGTTGGGCATAGCTCAGGCGATCAATTGCGCTCGGTGAAAGAGTGGCCGCTCCGGGCCCATTTCTGGGACCGGAGCGGCTGAGGAGGGTGCACCCCCTTTATACTAGAACTCTTGTTCTAAGTCAAGAGGCAAACGAGGTAAACGTGGCTTTCTCAAACTGCGGCCCAGCGGTTGAAACCGCGGCAACAAAGTCACGAAGCCCACCTGCGTGGGCTGTTTCTACGGCAGGGGAGCTGCCAGACCCGACGTTGAGAAAGCCATACCGAGTAATCGATGAAAACGAGGATGTGTTTGCCGACATGGATGGTGTGGCCCGACAATCGCCGGGCCACACCATCCATGTCGGCTGGATTTTGCGACAGGCGAGCAGTGGCCCAGACGCAAAAAATCCCCGGCAACATGCGCCGGGGATCGAGCTTTAGAACAGGGGCTGCAACAGCGCGCCGCCTATTTGGCGGCGGGCGCGGCGTTGAGCTTCTTCATTAGCCGGCTTTTGCGGCGGGCGGCGTTGTTGGGGTGGATGACACCCTTGGTGGCGGCGCGGTCGAGGGCGGCGATGGCGGCCAGGGTGGCGGCCTTGGCTTCCTCGGGCGTGGCCTCGCGGGCCAGGCGCACGGCGGTGCGGGTGGTGCTGCGGGTGACTTTGTTGCGGACGCGCTTGCGGTCGTTGGACCGGACGCGCTTGATGGCGGAAGCTGTGTTAGCCAACTGGAATTCTCCTAAATCTGACGAGGCCTTGAGCGAGACAAGATTTTACACGACGGCGGCGGATTTGTCCAGTCACCTGCGCCGAGTTTCACAGACCGTTGACCGACGTGAGGGGCTATGGTATCATTTCGCGCCGGATTAGACCTAGCCAAAAGATTAGCGAGTCAGAATGACCAAACGAACGTATCAACCAAAGATTAGACGCCGCCTGCGCGTGCACGGTTTTCGCCAGCGCATGGCCACCCACGATGGCCGCCGGGTGCTGAAGGCCCGCCGGCTGAAGGGCCGCGTGCGGCTGGCGGTGACGCCGGTCCACGTTAAGCGCATTAACTGGAATGCGGCCAAGTCGCCGGCAGGACGCCCGTCGGCGATCAAGAAGAAGCAATAGGCGGTGAC
>JAYTFQ010000832.1:0-2548 GCA_043734225.1 Anaerolineales bacterium
CAGGTTCGAGAGATTGCCGACTTCGGACTGCATAGTCTTGCCAATCATGCCGTCCATCAGCTTCGCCAGGCCCTTGGGCTGAAAGTCGAGCACGAACGACACGCGAGTGCCGCTGTCAGCCGCCTCCAGCTTGTAGGTGCCGGTGGGTCGCGCCGGGCCGGTGATCACTTGAAATTCGATTAACTGGTTGGGCTGGAGCTGGGTGATTTTGTAATCGCCATCGGTGCGGCCGCCCGGGCCTTTCAGCCCCTGCTTGTATATAGCGCCCAGCCCGGCGGGCGAGGCCGTGTCGTGGCGGATATCCAGCACGCCCGGCCGCCAGCGGGGATTGTTGGCGCCGTCCAGCAGAAAGTTGAAAACGTCTGCGGCGGAGCGGTTGACGGTAACGCTGTTCTCGGCGTGGGCCATGCGGATTCTCCTTGAGCGTGTCCAACACATGCGGCAGCCAATTGGGCCGCCCGAACTGGGACTCGGATGCGCCGCCAGGCGGTTGTGGGTTGGATTGTACCCCCTGCCCGCCCATTCCGGCGGGGCGCCGGTATGTTAGACATTTGTACAGCGTTTGGGCCTGTTCGCCGGCGCGGCAAACGGTACAATTGAGCGCTATGACGAACCCAGAACTCGCCAAAAGTTGGATCACTTACGACCAATATCGCCAGGCCGAGCATGGCGCCGTGGGCGATGTGCGTGTGTTGCCGGGGCTGTTCAGCCCGCAGTTGAACAATGCGCGCGACGTGCTCGTGTATCTGCCGCCAGGACACGCGGAGGCCGGCCAGCGCTTCCCGGTGCTGTATATGCAGGACGGGCAGAACCTGTTTGACCATGGCACGGCCTTTGCCGGCAGCGAGTGGCATGTGGACGAAACCATGCAGGCGCTCAGCGCCGAGGGTCTGGGCGCCATTGTGGTGGGGCTGCCACACGCGGGCGAGGCGCGCATTCCGGAGTACAGCCCTTTCCCAGGCTTCAGCGAGGCGCGCGGGGAGGCCTATCTGGCCTTCATCGTCGAGACCGTCAAGCCCATCATTGACGCTGCCTTTCAGGCCCGGCCCGAGCGCGAGGCGACCGGCATCCTGGGCTCGTCGATGGGCGGGCTGATCAGCCTGTATGCCTACTTTCGCTACCCACAAGTGTTTGGGCTGGCCGGCAGCATGAGCCCGGCGCTGTGGTTTACACGCGGCCGGATTGAAGAGTATGTGCACCAGGCGCCCTTCACCCCGGGCAAGCTGTATCTGGATAACGGCAGCCGTGAGAACAGCGCCGCGCGCATGGCGCACCTTTTGGAAGAGAAGGGTTACCAGCCGGGGCGCGATATGCTGTATGTGATTGAAGAAGGCGGGCGCCACAACGAAAGCGCCTGGGCCCGGCGGTTGCCGGCCGCGCTGCGTTTCCTGTTGGGGGCTTGAATGGGCGCGCGCAACAGTCATTGCTCATTCTGCGGCCAGGCCTACGCGCCCGAGGCGCCCTGGCCGCGCGCCTGCGCCGCCTGCGGGCAGATCACCTATCGCAATCCGCTGCCGGTGGCGGTGACGCTGGTGCCGCTGGACAGCGGGCTGCTGGTAGTGCGGCGCGGCATCGAGCCGGCGCGCGGCAAGCTGGCGCTGCCGGGCGGCTATATCAACTACGGCGAGAGCTGGCAGGCAGCGGGCGCGCGCGAAGTGCACGAGGAAACCGGGCTGAGCCTGGACCCGGCGCTGATTCGCGAGTTTGCGGTGCACAGCGCGCCGGATGGCGCCCTGCTGGTGTTTGGGCTGGCGGCGGCGCTGCGGCAGGCGGACCTGACGCCGTTCAAGCTGGACGCGGAGACGCTGGAAGCGCTGGTCATCGACCAGCCGCAGGAATTGGCATTCTCGCTGCACACGACGGTGGTGGCCGACTACTTCCACGGCCAGCGCGGGCCGGCCAGCGCGGCGTGAGCAGCGGCCTGATCATCGGCAAGTTCATGCCGCCGCACGCCGGCCATCTCTGGCTGTGCGCGGCAGCGGCAGCGCAGGTGGATGCGCTGCATGTGATCCTGTTCAGCAAGGCGAGCGAGCCCATCCCCGGCGCGCTGCGGCTAGGCTGGCTGCGCGCGCTGCTGCCGGAGGCCCATCTGGCGCACATCACCGCCGAGCACCCGGTGAACTTTGACGATGCTATCGCCTGGGATTTCTGGGTCAGCGCCATTCGCGGCGTGCTGACGCGCGACCCAGACGTGGTCTTTTCGTCAGAGCCGTACGGCGCCGAGCTGGCGCGGCGGCTGGGCGCCCGGCACGTGGCGGTGGACCCACAGCGAACGCAGGTGCCCATCTCCGCCTCGCAGATTCGCGCACAGCCAATGAGGCATTGGGGCTTCATCCCCGCGCCGGTGCGGCCTTATTTCGCGCGGCGCGTGGCGGTGGTGGGCGCGGAATGCAGCGGCAAGACGACGCTGGCGCGGGCGCTGGCCATGGCATTTCAAACGGTGTGCGTGCCGGGATACGCCCGCGAGTATTGGCGGGGCCGCCGGCAACCTTGCGCGCCGGCCGATGTGCGTGTGATGATGGCGCGGCAGGCGGCGCTGGAAGACGAA
>JAYTFQ010000833.1:0-20622 GCA_043734225.1 Anaerolineales bacterium
GTTTGAATTCGGGGATCTGCGACCTCAAGGGAAGGGGAGAGACCTTCTCGAGAGCTATCTCGCAGGTCAATGCACACTTCATCTGCCAACGCGTAGGTGAGCACGGTAACAAGGCTGCCCGCCAGCAGGCTGACCCATTGGCCGATGAGGGGCGTGGCGCGAAACACCAGCGAGCCGAGTGTGATGAGCAATGGAAAACCCGGCGGCCAAAAGAAGGGCGGCCAGGGCTGGAAGCTCAACAAGGCGCTACGCAGCGGGCCAACTGCATAGCCGTAATACGCATACGGGTCCTGCCCATACAGACCGTCGAAGCCCTGGCCCAGCAGCGATCCCACGTGGACCAGCAGCGCCAGCAGAAAAAGGCCCGCCGGCCAGTGCCATCTGTTTGGGTTGGAGAAGCGTGCGCGTAATGTCATGGGCCGAGTTGGTAAACGGTCACGCCCTGCCCCTCATAGCCGGGCACCTCGCCGATGATGCGCGCGTGATGGGCGGTCATGAAATCCCAGAACGGGGGCCCATACTCGGCCGCCACGGCGTGACGCAATTCGGGATCCATGAGCACAATCCGCGGGTCAATTTCATTGAGGGCTGACTCGAACGAGATCGGCCGGGCGTTAAGCGGCAGTGACAGCAGGAAGGGCAGCACGATTGAGCGGAAGTTGGCGGACGGCATCCCCAGCCACAACTGTGGCGAGCCCAGGATGATGCCCGGCCCGGGCGGCAGGAGGGCGCGCAGTTGCGCGTAAACGGCGGCCGGGGCCAGCGCCTGCCGCGCCAGGCTTTGTTGGCTGGCGACGCCCAGCCCGGCCTGCACCGCCAGCAGCACTGCCGCCCCGTTTAGCACATACTGTCGCCGGCGCGTGGTGGCCTGGAACATAGCAGTGGCCGCCCAGGCCACCATCACCGCAAACACCGGGATCACGACGATCAAATAGTAAAAACGCTTCTCGGCGTCCAGCAGCGCCAGCAGCCCCGGCAGCACCAGGGCCGGCGCCAACAGCCAGGCCGCGCGCTGGTCGCGCAGGCGGAGCCAGCGCCACACCAGCCAGGCCAGGCTGGCGGGAATGCCCAACACCGCCAGCCAGAAACCCAGGCGCAAGAAAGTGGCCGGGTCGTGCACCCCAAAAAAGTAGCGGTGGGCCTCGTTGAGCAGGTTGTCCAAATAAAACGACGGCCGCAGCAGATCGAAGCGGCCGGCGTGCTTGATAAATTGGCCGTGGGTATCGTCCGCATGCGCCGCCAGCACCGCCATCCAGCCCAGCACCGGCAGCGCCGCACCAGCCAGCAGCCACATCACCCGCTTCAGCCGCCCAACGGCGCCGTCCATCAGCGTCAGCAGGGCCAGCGCCGGGATCCAAAAGGCGCCGTAGACATTTGCCAGGCCGGAGAGGCCGGCCAGCAGGCCGCTGGCGAATAGCAACCCGTGTCGTCCGGCAGTGTGGGCGCGCAGCCAGGCCAGGAACGCGCTCAGGCCCAACACCGGCACCAAAATATCGTAGCGGGCAAGGCGCGCCACATCCAGCAGCGGCAAGCCGCTGCCCAGGAAGTCCAGGTCGCTGGGCGTCCACTGCCACAGCAACAGCAGCCAGGCGGCCGCCACGCCAACTACCGGGCCGGCAATCTGGCGGGCCACGGCGGCCGTCAGCGCCAGGGTGAGCAAGCCGCACACCACCGGCAGATAGCGCATCTGCCACACACCCACGCCCAGCAGCCAGGTGCTGGCGCCTTGCAGCACCGGCATCAGCGGCGGCACTTCCAGATACACACGCTCCTGCTCATAAAAGCCGGTGTACATTGGCGCGCCATACACGCCCTTGCTGAACAACGTGTAGCCCGGCTCCAAAATGGTCGCCTCGTCGAAATGGATCGGCGGGTAGCGGTCCAGGTTCCACAGCGCCAGGCTCCAAAAGACTAACAGCCCCGCCAGCAGCGCCCAACGCGCCCGGGCGCCTGCGGTCGCTAAGATGGCGACACCGCTTGTTCCGGCAAGGCATTCGGCTCAACGGGCGCCGGCAGTTCGCGCGCCAGCCCGTACAGCCCGCCCCATAGCAGCAGCCCGCCCCACAACCGCGGATAGGCCAGCACGGCCAGCCAGCCAGCGCCCAGGCGCGCATCCTTATAGGCCAGCGGCCAATACATTAACCCGGCGGCCAAGGCCAGCAGCGCGCCCAGTGACCACTGCCGGCCCTGACGATACCATTCCACCCCAGCGACGATCAGCGCTGGCGCGGCAGTGAGATAGTGGTATTGCTCGGCAATCGGCGCCAGCACAACCGTGAGCACCAGCCCGGCGCTGGCCGCCAACAGCAGCGGGGCGCGCCGCAGGCCCCACAGGGTCAGCCCCAGCAGCGCCAGGCTGCTGGCGATGGACAACCCGGCCGCCAGCCATGGCCGGTCGGCCACTGGCGCGGGGTTGGTGACCGGATCGAAGCGCAGCAGGTGCTGCCAGAAGCCAGCCACGGTCTGATAGGCCGGCACCGCGGCCACGGGCGCCTGCACCCAGCGCGGCAGGACCGTGCCGGCATAGTAAAGCCAGGTGTCCAGCCGTACCCAGGGCAGGCTGAGCAGCACCAGCGCCGTGGCGGTGGCTGCCACGGCCGTCAACGCCCGCCAGCGCGCCCGCACGGCCAGCACCAGCCACACCGGCCAGCCGGCCAGCTTCAGCAAAAAGACCAGGCCCAGGCCGGCGCCCGCCAGCGCCTCTTGCCCACGCGCCAGCGCCAGCAGTGCCAGCGCGCACAACAGCATCTGCCAATGCAGCACCTGGCCGCGGGCGTTGTTCTCCCATATCGGCATCGACATGAACAGCAGCGCGGTGCACACGCCGGCCAGCGCCAGCCCTGGCACTTTCAACGCTCTCAATGTCAGCCACACGGCCAGCCAGGGTGCCAGTAGATCGACGCTCAGCCAGACAAGTCTCCCAACGGAGGCCGGCAGCCATTGGAATGGAACGATGAACGCAAACATCGTCGGCGGCGTCGGCGACAGAATATCGCGCGATTGACCGTGCGAATAAGCGGCGACCGCCTGCAAGGCGTAGGCATCGTCATACATCTGTGGCCCAAAGCGCCCGGCGCGCATCTCGTCGGCCGCCCAGGCGTAGACCAGGCCCGGCCCAGCCCGCCAGACAGAAAATTGGGTCAATCCGATGGCCAACGGCAGCGCCAGTCCGATCAGCCCGTCCACTATCACGCGCCGCGCCAAGTGCCGCCATGGTTGGCCTGGGATACTCAAACCGGCACCTTCGTGGCAGCCTCAAGCTGGGCGGCACCCGTGTGGTCGGAGAGGAGCCCAGGCTCCTGAGCGCCGTTGGCCCACACGCGTTCCGCCAGATCACGGCGCAGCCATTTGGCCACGCCATCCACCACCACAGGCGCAACCGGGCGCCTGTCATCCCAAAAGCCTGGCAGCAGTGATCGGTCCCCATACAGCGCTGCGCCGCCGGCCATGACCAGGCTCAGCGCCGAGCGCTCGGCCGCCAGCAGGTTTTCAATTGGGTCAGCATACTGCGCCGGCAGCACCATCAGGTCCGCCGGCAAGCCGGGTGCCAGCCGCCCAGCATCCGGCAGACGCAGCACGGCCGCGGCGCGTGTCGTGACCATCTCGAACAGCGCCTTGCCATCCACCTGCCTGGTGCGGGCCGCGACCTGTAATTCGCTCAACAGGTCGCGCTCGCCGGTCAGGCGCGAGTCGCTGCCCAGGGCCACGCGGCCAGCCCGCGAAAGCGCGCCGACATCGGCAGTGGCCGCGAGCATAAACAAGTTCGACGAGGGGCACCAGACCAGGCCCCCGCCCTGCTCAATCAGACGCGCCTGGTCAGCGGCGGTCAGCCCAACCCCATGCACCAAAACGGTGTTGGCGCCCAGGCAGTCCAGCTTGTCCAGCCGGTCCAACTCGCCAGCCGCCTGCGCATCTGTGCCTTCGGCCGCGTGGATAATCCACGGCCAATCGCGCGGGGTGCACTGGTAGGCGCGCGCCACTTTCCGGTCGCCATCCACCTGCAGCGAATGGCTCCAGCCATAACGCTCAACCACCCGCACCGGATACTGTGGGCCGCCCAGTCGCGAGCTGCCTGGCCCGCGGCGTAATCCGCGAAAAAGCGGGTTGTGGTGGCAGACCGTGGTTACCCCCGATAACAAATTTTTGATCCCGCCCAGCAGCAGGCGGTCAGCCAGCGGCACTTTCAAAGGCTCGCTCAGGCGCGGGTCGGTCTTGAAACGCGACGGGAAACCATCAATCCAGTCGCGGGCGTTGTCGTGACGGTCACGCCACTTCAAGCGCGGAAAGTTATTCAGCTCCAGATGATCGTGGGCGTTGATCAAGCCGGGGTAAACAAAGGCACCGCCCATGTCCACTACGCGGTCGCCGGAAATCAGTGGTCCGCCGATATCGGCCACCCGCTGGCCCGCAATGCGCAGTGTGGTCAGGACCGTTGCATCGGCGCCGACCAGCCGGGCATTGAGCAGGGTGAGTGGGCGCGCCTGGCCAAAACGCATCATGGTTTAGTCGCTCGAATGACCAGCACGGCCGGATAGCCGCGGTAGGAATGTTCGCCCTCAATCCGCGGCTCGCGCACCGCCTCGATGCGCAGCCCGGCCGCCTGGCAGGCGGCCTGGTGCGCGGCATACAGATGCACGTGGTGCCGGGCGGAAAATTCCGTCCCGTTCGCCGCGCGGAAGGTACGCTTCCAGCCCAATAAGGCGCCAAAGGGATGAAAGTCTGAATAGACCAGCACCCCGCCGCCGGCCAGCACGCGCCCCATTTCGGCCAGGCTGCCCGCCAGATCGGCCAGGTGCCCCACGGCCAGCCCGCACACGATCAGATCAAACGCGCCGGCGGCCAGCGGCAGCGCCAGTAGGTCCGCCTGCGCCAGCGGCCGGCCCAAACTCGCCGCCCGCGCCAGCATGGGCCGCGAGAAATCCAGCCCAATGGCCCGGCGCAGCGCTGCGCCGCCCACAGCCGGCGCCAGCCGCTTGAGGTAGCGGCCGCTGCCGCAGGCCAGGTCCAGAAAACGCCGCCCCGCCAGCTCTGGCAGCAGGTCCAGCACCGCTTGTTCCTCAAGCTGCATCAGGGGGTTATGCGCGTCTGGGGCATACGCCGCCGCCCACTGCGCGTAAGCCGACAGCACGTCCAGCTCCACGGGCTCGGCCCGGCGGCGTGAAAACCAGTTTGGCATCCGTGGGATGAGCGGGCGCGGCGGCGGGCGCGGGCTTGGCCCGTTCAAATCAATCGCTGCTCGCCACCGTCACGGGCGGCCCTAGAACCCGGTCGTCTCGGGCCGTTGATACTGGAAGAACTTGTGAAAGGCGCGCAGCTCCAGCGGGTAAGAATAAAAGCCGGTGTGATAGCGCCAGCCGCCCAGCGTGCGCAGCACGGCGCGCTTCATGCCTGTCAGCTTCGAGTCGGTCACGGTCGGGTAATAGGCGTTGAGCACCCGCTCAAAGTCGCGCACGCCGCGGCGCATCTCGTCGCTCAGCCAGGGGTTGTGCGGCTCGCGCCGCAGCGAGAAGCTGCGCCAGTCGCCGCTGACCCACTCGTCCAGGCTATCGGGGAACTTGAAGCCCATCGCCCGGGCTTCGTCGTACAGCGTGCCTTCCTCCGGCACTGGCGTGTAGATGTAGAAGATGATCTCCGCGGCCGGGTTGACCTCCTTGACGCGCCGGATAAAGCGCAGGCTGTCGTTGATATCCGACACGGGGTCGGGCGGGTTGCCCAGCACGAACGAGAACTCCGGCACGATGTCATATTCGCGCATGCGTTTGGCCAGCTCCAGTGTCAGGTTGGCAGTCACTTTGCCGCCCTTGTTCATGCGCTTGAGCACTTCGTCCGAGCCGGACTCGGCGCCGCTGAAGACCATCTTCAAGCCGCTGGCCTTCATTTTGCGCCAGGTGTCATCGCTGTAGCGCATCAGCTCGTCCACCCGCCCCAGCGCCCACCAGGTCATGTTCCAGCCGGCAATGCGCTCAGCGAACTCCGCCGTGCGCGGCTCGGAGACAAAGAAGTCCATATCGTGGAATTGCACCGCGTCCGCGCCGTACTGGTCCTTTTGCAGCCGGATAATGCGCGCCACGCGCTCGGCCGATTCCGGCAGCCAGCGCTTGTTGACCATGCCCACCACCGCGCAGAAGTTGCACGAGAACGGGCAGCCATAGGACGAGTGATGCGTGCCCACCCGGTTGCCCAGATAGTGCTTGTGCAGATGCCGTTCCATCGGCACCTTGTGATAGGGATACAGCGGCAGATTGTCCAGCGGGATCAGCGGCCGGTGCGGGTTGTGCGTGATCTGGCCGTTGTCTTTGTAAGTCAGACCCTTAATTTCGGCTAGGCTGCCGCCGTGGGTGAGCACGCGCATCAGCTCTAGAAAGGTATGCTCGCCCTGGCTGTGAATGCAATAGTCGACGTAGTTTTCCTTGAGCACCACGTCATCGTGGGCGGAGGGGAAGTAACCGCCCCACACGATGGGCACATCCGGCAGCGCTGCCTTCAGGCGCATGGCATCCGGCACGGCGTGGTTGAGCTGCGGGCCGGGCATCACGGTAAAGCCAATGGCCGTCAGCTTGTGCGCGCCGGCGATCTCGAGGATGCGCGCTACCGGGTCATCCAGCAGGTTGCCGTCCACGATCTCGTAGTCGAACTCGCCTTCCAGCATGGCGCCCACAGCCAGCAGCGACATCACCAGCGGCTTCTTGCGCGAGGGCGTGCTCCAGGGATTATAAAGAATGATCATTGCTTGCCTTCCGGGCGAATGACCGCTTGCGGGCCATGGCCCGCAGGCGGCGTTCAGTTTGCAGCAGCCCAGCCACGTGCCGCGGCACACCAGCCAGGGCGCGCAGGCGGCCGGCGGCGCTGGCCGGCCGAGCGCGATGGGTCTGGCCCCACTCCAGCGCGTGCCGCAGCCGAAACTCGTGGTGCACCCTGCCGTGCAGCACCCGGTAAAACTCCTCCGGGTAGGGCCCCTGATAGAGCATGGCCAGATCGTTTGAATCTACCCAATTCTGCTTCTCGCCCAATTCCAGCTTCACGCGCTCGTAGAAACGCGTGCCGGGCAGTGGATATGAAACCGAGATACCGATATCATCCGGCAGACACTCGCGCACCATCTTCAGCGTCAGTTGGATATCATCCCAGGTCTCGCCCGGATAGCCAAATTGCAGGAAGAAGCACACCCGGATGCCCTGCGCGCGCAGGCGGGCCGCGGCCGTGTAAATTTCGGCCACCTGGTCGCCCTTGTCCATGGCGTTGAGGATCTTCTGCGAACCGGACTCGGCCCCAATCCAAACCGTCTGGCAGCCCGCCTGGGCCAGCGCGGCAGCCACGGCCTCCGTCACCAGATCGGCGCGGGTCAGGCATTTGAACGGGATCAGCGCGTCTGCCTGGCGCAGTAAGCCCGCAAAGCGCTCGATCCAGCCCGGCTTAAGGCCCAGGATGTCGTCGGCAAACCAGATGTGATCCGGCTGATAGTGGTCCTTCAGCCATTTCATCTCGGCTGCCACGTTCTCCGGCGAGCGCGAATTGTAGCGCTGGCCCCAGATTGGCTTGGCGCACCAGTTGCAGTGATACGGGCAGCCGCGCGTGGTGACCATATTCATCGAATAGTAGCCGTGCCGCTCGCGCCACAAGCGCTGGTAGCGCGGCACATCCACCAGGTCCCAGGCCGGAAAGGGCAGCGCATCCAGGTCGCGCATATCGGGCCGGCGCAAGTTGCGGTGCTCGCCGCCGCGCTCGTTCGGCCAGGCCAGCCCGAGGATCTGCTCCAGGGCGGTCTGGCTGCGGCCCGTCAACCGGTCCATCAACTCGCCCAGCGTCTCTTCGCCTTCGCCCAACAAAACATAGTCGGCGCCGCGTTGAAAGTATTTGAGCGAGTGATCGGTGGCATCCGCGCCGCACAGGATCACGCAGCACCCGCGCGCCTTGGCCATCTCAACCATCGCAAAGGCCGCCTCGCGCATGCGCGAGAGGCACATCTTGCTCAGATAGTTGAAATTGTCTTCAAACAGGATGGCATAGCGCGGCTGGTGCGCCTCGAGCGCCGCCGCCCAATCGGCCTCGGATTCGGCCAGCATGGCATCGAACAGCGCCACCTCATGGCCGCGCGCCCGCAAATACGCCGCGGCATACATGGTGCCCAGCGGCGGATAGGGCTGCGCCGCCGCCCACAGCTTCGGATCGAAGCGCAGATAGTAAGATTGGCCAAAAAGGATGTCGGTCATATCATACTGCCAATTGCCTAATTACCAATTGCCACTGACAAGGCTCCTGGGACTTCGATACATGCTGCACACGCACGTCTGGCACTCTGCCCGCTGTCCGGTGCGGATATCTCGCCGCAGGCCGCGCATCGCCGGTGTGTTCAAGGCTTCCGCCAGCGGCTGCCCAGCCGGCCCGGCCGCGCTGTCGATAAAGTAACATGGCTGCACATGCCCATCGGCGCCGATGACGCTGGAAAAGCGCGGCGCGTTGCAGCGCACGGCCGGAAAGGGCCCCTGCCCCAACAGCGCGCCAAAGTATTGGTGCAGCCGGCGCAACTTGGCCGGGCGCTCGGCGATGAAGCCGGACGCAAATTCAGCGGCGTAGTCGTGCTCCAGCTCGTCCAGCACCTGGGCGAACGCCGGCAGGTCGTCTGGCCCGAGCGCCATGCTGCGTTGATAATCTTCCGGCCGGGCAAAGGCCACGTGCGTGCTCACGTCCACTGCCAGGAACGAAACCTGCTCCACGCCTAGCTCGCGCGCCAGCCGCACCAGCCGCGGCAGCTCGCGATAGTTGCCGCGCTGGACCGTGCAGCGCAGGGTCACCGGCCGGCCCAGCGCCACCACAGCGCGAATGCCCTTGCAGACCGCCTCAAAGGCATCCACCCCGCGGATCGCGCGATACGTCTCGGGCGTGGCGCCATCCAACGATACGGTCACCCGCTCGCACAGCTCGCCCACCCGCTCCGCGTGCCGGGCCAGGGAAAGACCGGCGGTGAGCAGCCACAGCCGCAGGCCGGCCTGACGCAGCGCTTCGGCCGCCTCGTCCCAATGGGGATGCAGCAGCGGTTCGCCACCCGAGAGCAGCACCACTTTGGTCCCCAGCGCGCGCAGCTCCGGCGCCAGGCGGCGCGCCTCGCTCAACGGCAGGTTGGTCTGGCCATATTTCCAATAGTCGCAGGTAATACAGCGCGAATTGCAGCGGTCGGTCAGGTACACAATCGCCAAAGGCAGCGCCGCCATCCGATCGCCGGCCAGGTTAATTGCCAGGCGCGGCTGCATCAATCCGCTGCCTCATCGCCCAACGCGCCGCGCGCGGCTGCCAGCGCCGGCTGATCGCCGCTGCCCAGGTACTGGCGCACCCGCGCATTGAACTTCTGCAGAATCGGATGGCCGTGGTCGTCAAAGTGGCCTTTCACCCGCTCGGCGTCCAGTTCGGCCGCGGAACTGGCCTGGACTGACACCGGAGCAAATTTGCGCAGCTTGCGGTCACGTTCCCAACGCTCCAGCGACTCGCCCAACCGCCCGCCCAGCAGCCACTCGCCGGCGCGCTTGATGGCCAGGCGCCAACTGGCCGGGCGCAGCTCCGGCTCGGCGCGCAGCGGGCCAACCGCCTGCGGCAAATATCCCTGCGACCACGTGTTGGCGGCGCGCATCTCGGCGTACACCGCCTGGCCGGCCAGCGGCACCATCTGGGCCAGATCGTGAGCAATGAACAGGTTGCGCTTCTGCTGGCTGAGCGCGGAATGGGCCAGCACATAGTTGGGGCACAAGCCCACGCCAAACACCCTTGCCACGCGCACCACCCCCACCGCCAAGGCCCGCGCCAGCCACACGCGGCCGGGCGCCGTCACGATCAGGTAATCAATATCGTCGCCGGCCGGCGCATTGTCCACCGCCAGCGCGCCGGTCACCGCCACCATGCGCACAAACGGCAGGCTGTCGATCACGGCCGCCCAGCGCCGGGCCAGCGGCCAGAGCTGGGCCGAGCTGTGGCTGCGGGTTTCGCGCACGGCGGCAATCGCTTCTCGGCCGCTGATGGTCACAAACCCGCGTGTCAGGTTCAGCCGCGCGCGCAGCCAGGCCGAATCTTCAATCACCGCGGACACCTGCGCCGCGCTAGCCGGCTTTGAAATGAGATAGTAATGGATTTCCGCCGGCGTCAGCGGATAGTCGAAGATATCAGCGTAGAGCACAGTCTGAAAGACGGCTTCTTCGATGTCCAAAGTAGGCCTGACGTGGCTGCTTTAACGACCGCCTCACAGGTTATCGGCGGCCCTGAGCGAGGCGTAGTGATGCAAAGCCCCCCTGGCTTAGCCATACGCAGCTAGCGAGCGGCTGCATTGCACCCGCTGGGCAGCGCACTGAATGAATTGTAACAAAAAGCCGGGCGGAGCGCATCCCCTCATTGTCAGGTGTACAACCTGACGTTGGAAGGGATCAGACCCCAGATTGGGACGAACGCGGGAAGTCGGGCAAATAAGCGGCCAGATGTCCCACCAGGGTCTCAAAGTCGCCGGGTTCCAATTCCGCCCCTTCTTCCCAGCGCGTATGCTCGGCCGCCAGAAAGATGGCGTCACGGCCCCCCAACGAGGTCTTGTTGGTGTCGCTCGGCCGGCGCAGCTCGTAGAACGGAATGCGCGCGGCCAGGGCATCGGCGGTATTGGGCGATAGGAACGAATACAGGGTCACGACTGTATCACCCTGCAACAGCCGGACAGCAAAGCAGTGATAGTTGCCCGGCACCCGCCCCTTGCGCCGCTTGCCGACGTGAAAGCGCCAGCGCCAATAATTGACCTTCTGGTTCAGTTCAAGGCGCGTCTCCGGGCCGCGATCGCGCCAGACCAGCGCGCCCGGCTCAAGTTGGGCCGCGCGCCCGCTGGGCCAGTGCGCCAACAGTTGCTTCTCCCCCAGCCAGGCCAGCGGCTGCGCCGCGACAATAGCCGCCAGCAGCAATAGGATCACCCCCAGGCCGTTGAGCGGCCCAAAGATTGGGGCGGCGATGAGGCCCAAAACCACATAGGCCACCACCATGGATCCCAGCCATAGCGCCAGCGTGGCCACCCGCACGCCCGCGTGGAAGCGATCGGCATGCAGCAGGCGGCCGGAAGCAGCCGCGGAATCAGTCACGGGCCGCCGCCTGAGCCGGCACCTTCAATCCGGCGTCCCGCGCCCATTCCACCACCTCATCCAGCACCGCGGCGCCCGATCGGCCGTCTTTGTTCGACAGCGCCACCTTGAGGTCCTGCTGAAAGGCCTCCACATAACTGGCGCCGATGGCCTCCTCTTGCAACAAGATGGCGCGCAGCGCGTTGGCAATGCCATAGCGCGGCTCGGGCCGGCTGAGATCCTCGAAATAGAAGGTGCAGCTCACATACATTCGCTGCCGATAAAACTGCGCTAGCAACAAAGACAGCAGCCCTTTGGCTTTGGCGGCCGGCAGGCTGGCCAGCCCGGCCTGGCGCAGAAATTCGCTGTCGCTCAATTGGCCCAGCCGCACCCGGAAATAGTCCGTGCGCAGCGCCCAGGGATCCAGGTTCAGCCCACGGGTGTAGTCCAGATAGCCTTCGTCCACCCAGGCCGACAAGTTATCGAAGGCGCGCCGCAGCGCCGGCTTCCAGCGTGAGTCGCCCGGCGTGCACTCGCAGCCGTTGGACCAGCGGTTGAGCCCGTGCCAGCAGCTCCAGGCGGTGTATTCGTTGATCTCGATCTCACCCACCGGATCATGCTCCAGCAGGTCGCGCCCCAGGGTCGTCACTTCAAAGCCGACTGAGTTGGACTCGAAGGAGAGCAGCCAATGCAGAAAATGCTCTTCGCCGCGGTGGTGGTGGCCAAACGTTTCGCCATCGGTGGCGATCAGCAAAAAGCGCGGATAGGTTTTGCGCAGCGGCGCCAGGGTGTTGCGCGTCCAGCGCCCCGCCCCGCCTTGCGAGCCAATATTGAAGGAGAGCTGGTTCGAGTGCCAGTCGTCGCGCATAAAAACCATCATGCGGTCGCCGGAGGGCAGCTTCACCCAATACGGGCCGGCGCCCTGCAGGGCGTTCTTCAGCTGCGACTGCGCCAGGATGGTGTACGTGACCCCGCAATCGTGCAGCACCTGCAGGGTCTCCAGGTCCACCGCCAGCTCCGGCAGCCACATGCCTTCGGCCGGGTGGCCAAAGCGATGCTCGAACGACATCAGCCCCCACTTCACCTGCACCACTTTATCGCGCTTGCGGCACAAGGGCAGAATGGTGTGATGCGCGGGCTGCGCCAGGGCGTTGCCCACGCCCCATTTGGCGCGCTGGGCCTGATCCGCCGCCACAATCTTGGCATACGTGTCGGGTGCGTGGATTTCCAACCAGCGCGCCAGCGTGGCGCCCAGGTTGAACGACATCAGCTCGAAGTTGCCCAGGTCGGCGTTGGGGGCATAACACTCGGCCGTGATCTTCTCGTTGAAGTTGCGATACGGCTCAGCGCCGGCCTCAAGCAAAACGTCCTGGTCGTCGAAGGGATTGCCGCGCGGCGGCTGATAGAAGTGACCATGCACGCAGAGATAGTGGTCAGCCATATGCTTTTGTTTGGGTCGTTAGCGGGCGTAGAGTTCCGTCAGCTCGGCCAGCCGGGCCACCAGCACCGGCGTCACCACGCCGGCCCGGAAGCGCCAGGCCCAGTTCCCAGCCGCGCGGCCAGGCAAGTTCATGCGCGCCTCGCTGCCCAGGCTCAACACATCCTGCAGCGGCGCCATGGCCAGGTCAGCGACGGACGCCCACGCCAGGCGGATGAAATCCCAGGCAGCGTCCGCGCCGTCGCGGGCCACATAGCGCCGGAACAGGTCGCGCTCCGGCTCGGTCGCCGCTTCATACCAGCCGCGGGTGGTATCGTTGTCATGCGTGCCGGTGTAGACGACGCAATTGTGTTCGTAGGCGTGCGGCAGGAAACGATCTTCCGTCGCGCCGCCGAACGCAAATTGCAGAATTTTCATGCCCGGCAGGTGAAAGTCATCGCGCAGGGCCTCCACGCCCGGCGTGATGACCCCCAAATCTTCCGCGATCAGCGGCAAGCGGCCCAGAGTTTCGCGCAGATTGGTCAAGAAATCGGCGCCCGGGCCGGGCGTCCAGGCGCCAATCTCCGCGGTCGGCATGCCGGCGGCAATTCGCCAATAGGCCTCAAAGCCGCGAAAGTGATCCAGCCGCACCAAATCCACCTGGCTCAAGGTGGCCTTGAAGCGCTCCACCCACCAATCATAACCGCTGGCCTTGAGCGCCTCCCAATCGTAAAGCGGGTTGCCCCACAATTGGCCGGTCTTGCTGAAATAATCGGGCGGCACCCCGGCGACGGCAATCGGTTGGCGGGCAGCGTCGAGCTGAAACAGCTCGGGGTGCGCCCACACATCCGACGAATCGCTGGACACAAAAATCGGAATATCGCCGATGAGCCGCAAGCCCTGCGTGTTGGCATGCGCCTTAAGCGCCCGCCAGGCTTTGAAGAACAGAAACTGGCGGAACTGGTGCTGGCGCACCCCATCCGCCAGCGCCGCGCGGGCTTTGTTCAGGGCCGCCGGTTGGCGCAGCACCAGCTCCGACTCCCAACCCAGCCAACTGGCCCCCCCATGCGCATCCTTGATAGCCATAAACAGTGCGAAATCATCCAGCCAACTGCCGGCCTGATCCCGAAAGGCCTCAAACTCCGGCTTCAGCGCCGCGGCCGCGCCCGCCTTGAAGCGCTCCCAAGCCCGCTGCAGCAGCCACACCTTGAACTTAATGACTGGCCCAAAATCGACCCGATCCTCCGGAAAATGCAGATTGGCGAGGTCCGCGGCGCCGATCAGGCCATCCTGCACCAGGCTTTCCGGGCTGACCAGGTACGGGTTGCCGGCAAAGGCGGAAAAACACTGATAGGGCGAGTCGCCATAGCCCGTCGGGCCCAACGGCAGCACCTGCCACCACTTTTGCCCCGCCCGCACCAGGGTGTCCACCCAGGCATACGCCCCCGGCCCCAGGTCACCGATGCCAAACCGCCCCGGAAGCGAGGTGGGATGCAGTAACAAGCCCGAACCGCGCGGACTCGGCGGCGTCGTGACCTCGTCGTCAGGCGAAACAGCCTCGGCCGGTTGTTCGATCATACTTGGCTCTTCTCCAGGGTTTTGCCATCCGATACGCCGCCGCGCGGGAATAGTTCCGCCGAAATGTCAGAGCTGACGTGCGAGCCGCGCCCGACCACCATGCCGTTGGGGATTTGGGTGTTCTTGCCGATGGTGCTGATGCCCAGGTCTTTGGCGTCCGGCTCCAGCCGGCCCACCTGGGCCCGGTGGCCGATCGTGACGTACTTGTCGACGATGGTCCGCTCCACCCGCGCGCCGGCTTCCACCGAGCAATCCGTGAACAGGATCGAATCGAGCACCACCGCCTGCGGGCCCACATAAACCCCGGGCGATAGCACGCTGCGCTCCACGCGCGCGCCGGGCGCAATAATAGAGCCGTCCGTCACCAGGCTGTCCTTGACGATGGCGCCGTCCTGAATGAAGGCCGGCGGGCGCTCTTCCGATTTGGTGTGCATAATCCACGAGCGGTCATTCAGGTCCAGCCGTGGCGGGTGATAGAGCAGATCCATGTGCGCGTGCCAATACGAGTCAATGGTCCCCACGTCGACCCAATAGCCGCCATATGGATAAGCAAAAACGCGCATGCCCATTTGCAGCATGCGCGGAATGATGTCGCGGCCAAAATCGTGGCCGGAATCGCGCCGCTTGGCGTCTTCGGCCAGCACGCGGTCCAGCACCGGCAAATTGAAGACATAGATGCCCATTGAGGCCAGCGTGCCCGGCGGCTCCTTGGGCTTTTCAACAAACTCCAGCACGCGATAGCTGTCGTCCGCGGCCATGACGCCCATACGCGTCGCTTCGTCCATCGACACGCGGATAGTGGCAATGGTCAAGTCGGCCTGATGATCCATATGAAACGTGATCATTGGATCGTAATTCATCTGATAGATGTGGTCGCCCCCGAGCACCAGCGCCAGATCGGGGTTTCCGCGTTTGAGGAAGGTGAAGTTTTGTTGAATCGCGTCGGCGGTGCCGGCGTACCAATCGGTGTCGGCCCGGCCCTTGTAAGGCTGGTAGACCTGCAAACCGCCGGTAAAACCACGGTCCAGATCCCACGGCCGGCCGGCGCCGATATGCTCGATCAGCGAGTGCGGCCGGTACTGGGTCAGCAGCATGATATCGAACAACCCAGAATTGACGCAGTTGGACAACACGAAGTCAATGATGCGGTATTTGCCGGCAAATGGAACAGCCGGCTTGGCGCGCTTGGCGGTCAAAACACCCAACCGCGCGCCTTCGCCACCAGCAAGAATTACGGCGCGTGTCTTCATGTGGGTTGTGAGGTAGTCTCCAGCGGCTCGCCGGTTTGCTCAGGAGCCAGTCGAGCTACGCTTTCCTTTCGACGCAGGATGGCCTTTTGATAAAGAACGACATATGCCTTGGCCGACTCGGTCCAGGCGAAACGTTCCGCCAGATGCAAACCACGCCGCTGCAGGGCCTGCCAGGCGGCCGGCTGGCGATACAGGCGCAGGGCGCGCCGTAGCGCTTTCAGCAGGGCGGGCGCATTATAGTCCGTAAACATGAAACCCGTGCCCTGCCTGGCTCGAGCGGCATCCACCACCGTGTCGGCCAGGCCGCCCGTGCGGCGCACCACCGGCACCGCCGCGTAGCGCTGGGCAATCATCTGCGCCAGGCCGCACGGCTCATAGCGCGATGGAATGAGCAGCACATCCGCCCCGGCATAAATCTGCCGGGCCAGCGCGGGGTCGAAGCGCAGTTCCACTCTCACCCGGTCGGGGAAGTCGCGCGCCAATGCCTTGAAGGCGTCTTCAATCGGCTTGAGCCCGCTGCCCAACACCGCCAACTGCGCCGGCTCAGGCCCGGTCAGCAGTTGGCGCAAGGCCGGCGCCGCCAAATCAAAGCCTTTTTGCGTGTCCAGCCGCGAGACCACACCCAGCAACGGCACGCGCGCTTCGAGCGGCAAATGCAGGCCGCGCTGCAGCGCGCGCTTGTTGGCCGCGCGGCGCGGCAGCCGGGTCGCGTCGAACCGCACGGCAATCTGGCGATCGGTGGCCGGGTTCCATTGGGTCAGGTCCAGCCCATTGAGAATGCCGGAGAGCCGGTCGCGGCGGGCCGCCAGCAAGCCTTCGAACCCATACCCGAACTCAGGCGTAAGGATTTCGCGCGCGTGACGCGGGCTGACGGTGTTGAGCATATCCGCGTGCGCCAGGCCCAGCCCCATCAGCGAATCGCGCGCCCAGTCCGGCAGCAGTGGCGAGTCAGACGGCGCCAGGCCATAGGCCCGCAGATACGGTCCCGCGCCATTATTCATATAGACTAAATTGTGAATGGTGAACACGGAAGCGGTCTGCCGAAACAGGTCGTCGTGAATGCCGGCTTCCGCCAGCCAGTACACGGCCGCGCCCGTGTGCGAGTCATTGGCGTGCAGGACATCTGGCGCCCAATCCAGCGCGCGGCACAAACCCAACGCCGCCAGGCAAAAAAATATGAACTTGGGGCCGTCTTCGGCGATATCCGTGCCATACACCCGCCGCGCGCGCGGGATGGGCGGGCCGGCCACCAGGTTAAAGGTCACCCCCTCCAGCCGCACCTCGAAGATGCGCGCCACCTGGTCGCCGCCAACATGCGGCACAGTCACCCGCATCAGCAGTTGAGGCTGAAAGCGCTCGCTGTCGATGACGCCGCTGAAGGGAATGACAACGCGCACCTCGTGGCCCAGGGCGGCCAGCGCCTTGGGCAGCGAACCCGCCACATCCCCCAGACCGCCCACCTTCGAAAGCGGCGCCGCCTCAGCGGCCAGAAAAAGGATCTTCAAGCCCATGTGGGTTACGCCGCCGCGCCCACCCGGCGCAGCTCAATCTGGAACTCCCACTGCCCGCCCGGCTCCAACCGCGCGTAAAACTGCAGCTCCACCTGCAGCGCCAGCAGGTCGACCACGCAGTCGGCCGGCACATCCGCCACGCTGGGGATCACCATAACCACCGCGCCCGTCAGGTTGTTGCGCACCGCCGGCCAGCGCTCGTCATGCAAATAGTACGTGAAGGCGCCGCGCCCCTGGCCCAGCGCGGCGGCGTAGTCCGGGCACAGCTCGTGCACCGAGGTCAGCCAGACCTCATGCGCGGCCTGGTCTCCATTGATCAGCCGGTAACCGGCCATCAACCGATCCGGCGCTTGCCAGACGCGTTTTTCGAGTCTGAGCTTGGGAAACGGGTAAGACAGATAGGTGATGCCATCCGGCTCGAAACGGTAATCCATCAGATCGTCCAGCCGCAGCTCGGGCCTGGCGTCCACGCGCACCACTTCGCCGAATGCGCCCACTTGAGCCAGCAGCGGCTCGAATCGCTGCGCGGGTTCCAGCGGGCTGCGGTAAACGGTCAATTCCATTGTGTCCCGCTCGAAGATCCACTCGGGCAGGCGCCGGCCCATGCGGGTGGGCGCGGCCTCCTTTTGGCGGCTGCCCTGCCAGCCTTTCAGGCTGGCCTCATAGTTATCTGGCAGCCAGTGGCGCAGGCCAGGTTTGGCGGTGGGGGCCTTGGTGGCATCGGCCGTGTACGGCGCCGCCGGCACCGCCAGTTGGTTGCCCAACCACTGCGTGCCCGTCCGCAAATCGAGCCAGTACAGCAGCCGGCCGCCATGCGCTGTGAAAATCGCCAGCTCCTGGCCGTTGCTCACCAACTGCTCGTCGGCCCCATCGGCCGTGGCGTCTTCCACCCACTGTCCGGCAGCCGGATCGTCCGCCAGCTCCGCGGCGCGCGCCAGCGCAAAACAGGCGCGCGCGTTTTCCCAGCCCCAATAGCCGCGCCCCCCCACCCCAATGCAGCCGAACTCATACTGGTGATGGCAAAAGGCTTCGATGGCCTGGCGATAGAAGGCGTCACCCGGGGTGACGGCCGGGCGCGGGAAACCGGGGTCCGCGCGGGCCGAGCCCAGGCCCTGCAAGCGCATGCGCAGCGCGCCAAACAGCCGCCGGTAATACGCGTTCTTGGGCGAGCGCTTGTCGAAGTCGAACCAATCGACGTAGCCGTCCTCATGGTAGGGCGTGCCGGGAGTGGCCAGCGCGTGGTTCATCCAGGCCGCGGCCCCATCCGGCAGCGGCCCAATCGTTTTCACCGGCTGGACTTCGGACAGATGCCGCAGTTGAACGGCGGGTGACGCGTCAAAGTCGCTCAGCAGCGCATCCAGGTTGGCCCAGGTTGCCTGCGGCAGATAGCCCTTCTCCCAACCCCACAGCCCCATGGCCTCGGCGTCCTCGGCATAGCACAGCCAGAATTGGTCCGAGCCAGGCCGCGCGGCCACCTGTTCCAGATAACGCGTCAATTGAGCGCGCCGCCCAAACCAGGCCGCGTAGTTCAACCGGTCGCGCAGGATGGTGTCATCGTAGGCGACGGCCAGCGACTGTTCCCCCAATTGGGTGGCCGCAGGCAACGGGTCTTCCAGGCCGGCGGCGTGCAGGATGTGATCCTCGATCGGCGCCAGGCGATAGCCGCCATCGACGATTAGAGGCAGCAGTGATTGGCGCCAGCAGCGCTCGGCAATCCAGAACGCGCCCGGCGCCACGCCAAACATCTGCTGCAGCACCTGGCGATGCAGCGCAATCTGCTGGGCGTTGTCCCAATCGTCGGAGGCATACGGCACGTTCTGGGCATAAGTGCTGCCGAGCAATTCGAACTGCCCGGCCGCCACGCCCTCGCGCACCAGCTTCAGCGTTTCGAGATCGAACCACGGCAGCGCGCGCAGCAGCGTTCCGGAGAGATGCAGATTAAATTTAAGCTTGGGGTGCGCCCGCAAGACGTTCAACAGGCCGCGATAGCAGGCGCGGTTGGCAACTTCGGCAAATTCAGTTGTGTGTTGGTTGAAATGGAATACCAATGAAAGCGATAAAGGCATGCGCCGATTATAGGCGAGTAGTTTTCAGAAAGGAAGTACTGTGGGCAGGCGCAAGAAAGACATAGCCCTATTTGCCGTTGGCCTGGTTCAGCGCCGCGCAGGCCGCCCGGAGCCCCGCGGCCGGCGTGCTTGTGCCATTAAGGACCATGGTGACCATGCTGCCGAACGGCCCCCACCAGTTATCAAATTCCTTGGTCAGTGGCCGCGGAAACCCGGCGGCCGCCGCGACTGCAAACGCCTGCACGCGTGGGTCGCTCACCGCTACCCCCGTCCGCGCTGGCGGGTCGTTGGCGGCCGCAAACTGCGCTTCGCCCTGCGCGCCGTAGATCGCCAGTGCCAGGTCCACCGCGGCCGCGACATGGGCGCTGCGCGGGTTGATATAGAAGCTCTCCACCCTGGCCAGCGGCCGGGCCGTCCCGCTGGGTCCGGCCGGCATGGGCGCCACCCCCATCTCATCACCCAGCGCCTGCTCCAATTCACTCAGCGCCCACGGCCCATCAATGATCATATCCGCCGCGCCGCTGGCCATCAGGGCCGGCGCCTGGGTCATGTCCGCCTGGAAGCTCGCACCGGCCACCTTCAGGTCCAACAAGTACTGCATGGCATCGGCAAAACCGCCTTGGTCAGCGGTGCATTTGCCGGAAGCATCCAGCAGTTGGCCGCCAAACGCCCCAAAGAAACCGAAGTTGTCATAGTTGTTGGCGTTCAACACCAGCCGCTTGCCGCTCTTGACCAGAGCCAGTAAGTCAGCGGTCGTGGCCGGCGGGGCTGCAATTGCGGATTTGCGGTAATACAGCGCTACCACCTGGACGCTGCCAGGCACCCCGTAGACATGCCCCGCAACCGTGACCGAGTCTATGGCAACCGCCGAGACACCCTCCAGCCTGCCCACCAGTTGGTCATCCAGCGGCGCCACCGCCCCGGCCCGCACCCACGCGCCGAGCGTGTCGTTGGAGGCCAGCACCAGATCCGCGCCGGTGCCGGCCGCCACACCCGACTGCCAGCGACTGTAAACCTGGTAGTCAGGGATTGTTTGTATATCAACAGCGAGGCCTGGATTCTGGCGCGTATAGTCATTGACCAGACCCGTGAGCACCCGGCCTTCGGCGCCAACCCGATCGAGCGATTGCCAGAGTGTGAGGGACAATGCGCCTGGGGTCGAAACCGGGCGCAAGGTCGCGGCTGCCGTCACCGCGGGGCTGCTGGGTGGCGGCGTGTCAGTAAAGGCGATTGCGGCTGTGGCGGTCGCCGGCGCCGGGGTGACGCTGGCGGCGGTTGGCCGCGGCGCCAAAGTCGCTGTGCCGGTGGGCACGGAGCCGCAACCGGACATCCCTAGCGCGCTCACCACCCAAAATATCAACGCTGTCCGGAAAATCCGCTTCACCACACCACTGGATTTCGTCTCCACCGTTTCGCTTTCAGCAATCGGACTGTGCCCAGCGCGTCTACCTGAATTAATAACGCCGTACTGTATCAGATTTCTGTGCGCCGCTTCAAGGGTTAACTTCATTCAGGGAGAATTTCAGTTTTGGGTAAATCCAGGCAAAACGGCTGGCCTGCCCGGCAACGCCCGGGGTTTGGCCGCGATAAGGCCGCGAAAGAAGGGCCATGCACCCCGGGCTACAAAAGTGCGCCGACTACCGTCGGCTAGAGCGCACGCTTGGCGTCTTAGCCGGCAGTAGCCGACGCAGATCAGTAACCGGAGGCGCACGGCCCCATCCTTTT
>JAYTFQ010000834.1:0-5006 GCA_043734225.1 Anaerolineales bacterium
GACCGTGCAGTTGATCCTGGGCCACAAGAAAATCGATACCGCTTTAGGCTACGCCCGCCTGTATGACGGCACCGCGGCGGCCGACTACTACCGGGCGATGGTGCAGATCGAGAGTCATTTGAGCCTCGCCGACGACACGCCGGCTGCGCCGCCCAGCCCCGGCGAACTGGTGGCTCTGTTGGACTCCCTTCGCGGCGGGACGCTCAATCAGACTCAAGTCGAGACTCTGCAAACGTTGCGCAGCGGAATTCTCGCTCTGGCGGAACAGGAAGCCAACCAGCGGAGGCCAAACGGAGGGCTGGTCACGGCCGAAGCGGCTGTATAATCCAGCTACCCCCAAGAGAAGGCGAGACGAGTTGGTTGTTGGTTTCCAACTCATCTCGTCTTTTTGTTACGGCGATCTGATCTAGGTGATTGTGCAAAAATGTAGTGGCTTGCTCTAAGTTAGTCAACTTATGAAAAGGCTACCGATATTTCTTCGTTGCTAGGGATATCACTCTTCCAGGGCACGCCCTGAAGGCTATCACGCGTGGCATCCTCAAGGGCAACCAGGACAGTGATCGCTTTTGTATCCTCGCTTTCGTATGACGCCTCTCGAAGCAATGTAAAGGCGGCCTTAAGTTCAAGCAGTGGCTCCCGGTCTTGCTTCTCGCGGGCCTCAAGCAATCGCACTCGGAAGTTCAATATCAGCGTTGCAAGTGTCAATCGTTTTTGGTCACTCATCTTCGTCACATCGGTTCTCGGATACTACGGTTCCCTCAATTGGGAGATGGCATTCAACTGGTCTGACACGCGCGGTGTATTCAAATTCGCCAAGTCCGCTTGATGCCACGCATCCCAGTATAGCTGATTGCTGTGGTAGACAGTTACATGGCCAGGGGGAAAAACCACTTGCTGTCCCGAGTTTGGCTCGATATACTGACCTTGGCCCCATAGCTTCATGACCGGCGTGTTTCCATCTGGCCGCACGACATACCCGTTGGCCTCCAAGACACTCACCCGGAACTTGATTTCTGGACCCGGATGAGGTGAATCCCAGAACGACAGACCGGTTTCCCAGTCACGCACTCTATGCAAGCTTAAGTCTTTGACTCTTTTACCGTCTCGGTAAACATATTCAGGCACCGGTGTCGCAGTGGGTTGAGGCTGAATGATAATATCGGGCCCTACTGGCACTGGCTGAGTGTCAGGCAATTCCCCGTTCAAGAGGTCGCGAGCAAACTGATTTGCGTCAACCTTGACCTGATCACATCCGTTCAAAATCTCACGCGCAATTTCTGACGAGTTCGCAATGAGGTATTGGCTGGCAGGCAAAACCACAAAGTACACGACGCCAGCGATAATAACTATGCACGTCCCCGCTGCGACTACGCCTACCGGACCTGCGGCAAGAAACTGTGCGCAGTGCCCGGATGGATCAGTTCGATTTACCGGATTCCCTTCGCCGTAAGCCCACCCATTCAAAGACTGCGGCCGTGTATAATCCGGAGACAATTCGCCGGTGCTGACCTGGCCGGTGCCTGAGCCGACGTAGCTTCCCCCAGCGTCAGCCAAGTTAATGTAACTACCAGCCCAGCTATCCTTCTGGATAAATCGCCCGCGCGATGGCTGGTAGTAGCGCGCGCGCAGATAGTATAACTGGTTGGCATCCAGGTATTCCGCCGCAAAGCCATAATTGCTTTGGACCGCGCCGGTGCTGCTGATCTGCCGGCCGAACGGCTCGTACCGGTTCACCAGGACCACATTCCCGGCGCCATCCACCAGCTCGCGCACCGAGCCGAGGCCGTCGTCCAGGAAATACTGGGTGCCGGCGCTGGTCTGCTGCGAGATCCGCGTCAGGCTGTAGAGGTACGTCATGGTCTGAGTGCCGGTGATCTCGGCCAGCACTTGGGTCAGGCCGGCGGGCTGGTCCAGGGTGTAGGTAATCGTGGCCACTGGCCGCGAATGCACCCGCACAACGGGTGCATTTCTTTTTTTGGCCGTGCGCTATGGCCACGCGCCGCCCGTGGCTAAAGCCGACGGGCTATGAGCAGCGTCCAGCCCTAATGAAATTTTATGAACAAGGTCGGCAACATGGGTTAGCCACCGTCATAACATTGGCCATCGTAGGGGCGAAGCATCCGCCACCGACAGCCCGGTTCAGCTGAAAATGTGCGCGGATGCTTCGCCCCTACGGACAATGTTTGCCAATGGCAGGCCCTCGCTTACCGGGGTTGATCATCATTGTTCATCAGGGCGCTGCGCAATGAACGGGGCTTCCGGAAGCTGGCTTTCGCGCAGCGCCCCGGGCGAAGCGTATGGGGCAGCCAGGGTTGCTGCGTCGCGCGGCGCTTTTACGTGTCGCCCGAAACGAAGTGGAGTGGGGAGGCCCGCGCGGGGCTGGGCATACGCGGGTGCCTGTCCGCCACGAGCTGCCCGTGGCTCAGGCCACCGGGCTATAATGGCTGATCGTGCTGAGAAGCCATTGGCGTGCCTCCCTGTTTGCCGCGCTGCCGCGCTTTGCCGAGCGCGGGCTGCTCACCCTGGTGCTGATCGCCGTCACCACCCTGGTGCTCAGCCCGCTGCGCAGCGACCTGAATACCCCCATCATCGCGCTGCTGTACCTGATCCCGGTCGGCCTGAGCACCACCTTGGGCGGGCTCACCCTCGGCATTCTGGCCTCGCTGCTGGCCTTTCTGGGCTTCAACTTCTTCTTCATCCGGCCGTACTACACGCTGTTGGTGCACCAGACCCAGGATTTGCTGGTGCTGGTGGTGTTCCTGGTGGTGGCGGTGACGGTCAGCCAGCTGCTGGGCCGGGTGCAGGCCAGCCTGCGGGCGGCCGAGGCGCGCGAGCGTGAAACCACCTCGCTGTACGAGCTGAGCGCCGCGCTCACCGGCCTGCGCAGCGAGGCGGCCATTGCCCAAACCCTGGCCGAGCGGCTGATCGAGATCACGCGCGCTCAGGCGGTGGAAATCGTGTTCCAGGGCGGGGCGGGTTACGCGGGGCGGGCTTTATTGCTGCCCAGCGGCGTGCAGCACCCCAGCGCGCCGCCGGAGGCCGTGCTGCCGCTGATGACCGCCCGCGGCCGTTTTGGCGAAATTCGGCTGTGGCGTGCGGGCCTCGAGCTGTTGGCGGGCGAGCAGCGCTTGCTGGCCACCTTTGCCGGCCAGGGGGCGCTGGCGCTGGAGCACGCGCTGCTGTCGCAAGCCGAAACCCAGGCGCGCATCCTGGCCGAGAGCGATCGCCTGAAAACGGCCCTGCTGTCGTCGGTGTCGCACGAGCTGCGCACCCCGCTGGCCACCATGAAGGCCGCCATCAGCAGCCTGCGCAGCGGCGAGGTGGATTGGGCCGCCCCGGCCCGCGAAGATCTGCTGGCGGTGGTCGAAGAAGATTTGGACCACCTGAACCGGCTGGTGGGCAACTTGCTCGACATGTCGCGTATTGAGGCCGGGGCGCTGAAGCCGCAGCGCGCCTGGCTGAGCCTGGCCGAGGTGGCCGGCGGCACCCTGATGCGCATGCGGCGCGCCAGCGAGCAGCACCGGCTGGTGGTCAACATTTCAGACGATTTGCCGCTGGTGCCGGCCGACTATGTGCAGCTCGACCAGGTTTTCACCAATCTGATCAGCAACGCGCTAAAATATGCGCCAGGCGGCTCGACCATTACCCTCTCGGCCTGGACGCTGGGCGGCGAACGGGTGCAAGTGCAGGTGAAAAACCAGGGCCCGGCGGTGCCGGTCGAGCACCTGGACCACATTTTCGACAAGTTCTATCGCGTTACCGCCGCCGACCGGGTGACTGGCACCGGGTTGGGGCTGTCGATCTGCAAAGGCATTGTGGAGGCGCACGGCGGGCGCATCTGGGCGGAGAACCTGCCCGATGGCCTGGCGTTCAACTTCACCCTGCCGCTCACCTGGGCCGGCGCCCAACCACCCCGCCTGCCCCCCGAACCGGAGGCCCTATCGTGACGGCACCTGGCCCACATATCCTGGTTATCGATGATGAGCCGCAGATCCTGCGCGCCCTGCGCACCATCCTGCTGGAAAAGAAATTTCGGGTGACCACGGCCAGCCGGGGCGAGGAAGGCCTGACCCTGGCCGCCGCCAACCTGCCGGACCTGATCGTCCTGGACCTGGGGCTGCCCGACATGAGCGGCATCGAGGTGTGCGGCCGGCTGCGCGCCTGGACCGAGGTGCCAATTATCATCCTGTCGGTGAAGGATTCAGAACAGGATAAGGTTGACGCCCTCGATAAGGGCGCCGATGACTACCTGACCAAGCCGTTTGGGATCGAGGAGTTTTTGGCCCGCATTCGAGTGGCGCTGCGGCACCGGGTGCAGTCGCAGGGCGGCCATGAGACGGTGATAACGGCCGGGCCGCTGTCGATTGACCTGGTGCGGCACGTGGTGACGCGCGAGGGGGCCGAGGTAAAACTGACGGCCACCGAGTTCAATCTGCTGGCTTACCTTTCCGCCAACGCCGGCCGGGTGCTGACCCATAAGACTATTTTGACCCATGTGTGGGGCGAGCCGGAAGCCGACCAGGTGGAATATCTGCGCGTCTACATGCGCCAATTGCGCAAAAAGCTGGAAGCCAACCCGTCGCAGCCGGCGTACTTGCTCACCGAACCGGGCGTTGGCTACCGGTTTATGGCGGACGAATAGGCAAGGAGAGCTACTCGGTTATGGGCCCAGGGCTTTCTTACAGTCGCGTCGGGCGACTGACCCCGCCAGGGGCGCTTCGCAGAGTCGCTGCACGCGATAAGACTGCGAGAGCACAACCCGCAACGGCGTTGGGGCAGGTGAGCCTGCCTGCGCAGGCTACTTCTTTGAAGCGTGAGTCCGCCGCAGGGCGGACTCACTTGCCCCACCGCAGGTGTGGGTCGTGTTCTTATTGCTGCGGTTTCAACCGCCGGGCCGGACTTTGAGAAAGCCATGGGTATGGGCCAAGTGGGCCTAGAAAAGACTGGCATTCTGTGCTAACGTACAATCTTTATGTGGTTTTTATGGTGATAGCATACTATGTCAA
>JAYTFQ010000835.1:0-5699 GCA_043734225.1 Anaerolineales bacterium
GGCGCCAAATGAGCCATGATTCAGGTAAACCACGTTCGGGTCCAGCAGAAACTCGTCCTTCAAGTTAGATTGCATACAGTCCTTTTTTGCGCGGCGCGCTGGCCTCCGGCCGGCGCATGACCCGGCGGCAATGGTCGGTTACCGCACGGTAACCCTGGCCGGCATCCTCCGGTAACTTTGGCACAGTAATCTGACATCAGGTTAAGGCTTATCACGCGCACAACACCTGCTTATGTTATTTCACTCCGACCACAAGAGCAACCCCAGCCAAAAGCTGGCCGACCAACAGGCCGCCCGGCGCGGTGACGCGCGGGCTTTCGGCCGTCTGGTGGCCCCGTACCGCGAACAAATGTACGCCCTGAGCTTCATCATCTTGGGCGACGAGCAGGCAGCAGTGGCGGCCGCCCAGGCCGCAATCCGCCTGGCGGCCGGCCACAGCGCCACGCTGCCTGCGGGAGATTTTGAGTTGTGGCTTTTGCGCTGGGTGGTGTCGGCCTGCCGGGCGCGTTGGCGCCCGGCCAGCCAGGATCAAACTGGAACCGGCGACTTACCAGCACGGGACGTCGCGCAGTCGCTTCAGGGCCGCTTGTGCCGCCTGCCGCTCGAGCTGCGCCTGGCGCTGGTCCTGGTCGATGTGACCGGGTTGGACTACGCCCAGGCCGCGACCGTGCTGGGCGCCCGGCGCGAGCAAGTGAGCAGTTGGCTGGCCGAGGGCCGGGCACGGCTGACATTTCCACCAGACGCACCCAGCCCCGCAGAACCCCCTGCCCCCACGCAATTGAGCGGGGGTGCGACGGGTAGAGCAGGTGTGGGCCAATAGGCTTGGCCGGCAGCCAAAAAACGAAGCGGGGCCGTGCTTGCAGGTAAGCACGGCCCCGCCGCCACAGCGCTTTTGGAGTGCGTTGTTCCCTACTTAATGAAGAAAGACAGCACGATCAGCACGGCCACGAAACTGCTGGCCAGCACCGCGATGCGGCCGAGGTCCCGCTTGATGTAGGTGTAATCGAAATTAGCCTGCACGGTGGCCGCGGCCGGCGCCGCCCGCATTTGCCGCGCCAAGCTGGGCTCTTGCCCGCCGCCGCGCGCCTGGGCCGGCGCCGCGCTGGAGGCATTCAAGCTCGTCGCGCTGGGCACGTTTGGCGAGCGCAGCTTCTTGGGTTTCTTTTTGTTGCTCATGAACTGACTCCTGTAACTACTGCGTTTTGAGGTCGGCAAAGACTACAATCCGCTGTTTATCGACCAGGTAAGGATAACATGAAATCAGCGTAGCGGAAGGGTGGCTGGTCGCGGCCATCACGCTGACGTCCGTCGGCGCCACCAGCTTGGTGCTCGTGATGACGTATGTATAGATTTGGCTGGCAGTATAAATTTGCAGCTCATCGCCTGGCTGGAGCTTGTCGAGGTAGCGAAAAATCTCGCCAAAGATGTCGTCGTGGGCCGATAGGACCAGGTTGCCATTGTGGCCTGGGTCGGTGGTGCCAATATGTTGCCCGACGCCCTTTTTGAGCTGCTCCCAACCATCCCCCTGCACCACTTGCGAATCGACATTGATGGCCGGGATGACGATCCGCAGCGCCTGGCTGGGTCCCTGGGTGGGGATAACGGGCGCCGGCAGAGCCTGCACGAGCGGCAGCAAACTAGCGGGTATCTCCGAGTCATTCGGCTGGCTGCCGCCAGCCGAGTTCGGCGGCGTATGGCCGGAAGGCAAGACCACGGCCGTCACCAGCGGCGTGGCGGTAAAAGTCGGCACCGCCTGGGCCACGGCGCCCGCCACGTCCCGGTTGAGTTGGGCCAGCACATTTGAGCCGTTATAGAGCACGTACACCAGCCCCAGCACCGCCCCGACCTCGACAATTAACAGGAAATAATCGAACAGCCGCCGCGCCAGGCTGCGCGGCGCTCGCACGGGCCGCGTATCGGACAGGCTGGCGTCGGGCAATGCGCCCACCGGCACGCGCACGGCCCGCCCGTTCTGGCGGAACTGGTTCAGGCGCGCCTCGCGCGCGATGCGCTTCTTTTCCGCCAGCACGCGTTCCAGCTCATCGACGGACAGGTCATCTACCGAACGGCGATCTTTCATGGCTCCAGTTCAGGCGGCGTCCAGCGCCTGCCCACGCGCCCAAATGGCAGCCAGCATACAAACTGCGTGCCGCCGCGACATGCTTAGCTGGCGTACGACGACAGTTGATCCAGCGCCTGCATCTCGTCCTTGGTCAGGCGCAGGCCGCTGGCGCCCAGGCTGTCGGCCAACTGCTCGGTGGTATTCGCGCCGATAATCACCGCCGACACATGCTCTTTGCTCAACAGCCAGCCGAGCGCCATCTGGGCCGGGGTGGCGCCGCGCGCCTGGCCCAGCGCTTCCAGCTTGTCGAGCACATCGAAGTTCTTGTCGGTCATGATGCCCTTGACATTGGAGGCGCGCTGGCTGTCGGGCAGCGGCTGGCCGCGGCGATATTTACCGGTCAGGAAGCCGCGGCCCAGCGGGCTGTAGGGGATGATGCCCAGGCCAAACTGGCGCACCACCGGCAGCGTGTGGCGCTC
Organism: Anaerolineales bacterium; assembly: GCA_043734225.1. Lineage (GTDB taxonomy): Bacteria > Chloroflexota > Anaerolineae > Anaerolineales > UBA6663 > JAYTFQ01. Next base: position 2,542 of record JAYTFQ010000835.1, read on the forward strand.
GAAATTCTCGCGTTCTACTAGCGAATAGTGCGGCTGGATCGAAACATATTCATTCCAGCCTGCCTGCCGGGCGGTCAGCGTCGCCTCCATCAACTGGTAGCCGTTGTAGTTCGAGCAGCCCACATAGCGCACCTTGCCCTGGCGCACCAGGTCGTCATAGGCGCGCAGCGTTTCGTCTATGGGCGTGTTGAGGTCAGGCGCATGTGATTGGTACAAGTCGATATAGTCGGTCTGCAGCCGGCGCAGCGACTCTTCCACCGCGCGCAGGATATGCGCCCGGCTCAACCCCTCGCCGTTCGGCCCATCCCACATGCGCCCGCGCACCTTGGTGGCCAGCACCATGTCGGCGCGCTTGCCAGTGCGCTGCAGCCATTTGCCGATGACGGTTTCAGCCTCGCCGCCCTTCAGCCCCGGCGCCCAGCGGCTGTACACGTCGGCGGTGTCGATAAAGTTGCCGCCCGCGCCCGCAAACGCATCCAGCACAGCGTACGAGTTGGCCTCGTCCGTCGTCCACAAAAACTGCATCGTCCCCAGGCAGATATCGGATACTTGCAGGCCGGTGCGGCCGAGGTTACGGTAGTTCACAGCGAACTCCTTATGCAGACAAAGGACGAAGAACAAACGACGAATGATGTATTTGCCTGTTTTTCATCCTTCAGCCTTCATCCTTTGCCTTCACGCCCACCGCAAATACTTCTCGCTCAAAGAAATACCGAAACGGCGGCAGGCGGAACAAAACCACTCGCGCGCTCGCGAAGAGCGCGCCTTCTTTCCGGTTCTGCGGCGGCGATTCCAGCCAGACACGCACATGCCGGAAGCCGGCCTGCTGCAGCACGTGGCGCAGGCTCCACTGGCTTTGCTCGTTGACGTGCACGTCCACATTCGCGCTGACGTTCAGGGCGCGCGGGTTTTTGGGATAGCGCTCCCCCTGCCCCAGCGCCGTGCGCACCAGGCGTACCACGGGGTAGGCGTAGCGGTCGTACCACACATTGGGCGCGGTGTGGACAATAAACGCCCCACCTGGCTTGAGCACGCGCGCGATCTCGGCCAGACTCTGGTCCAGCTCCCAGGGAAACAGGTGCTCCACCACGTCGAACATCAACACCCGATCGAAATAGTTGCTGGGGAACGGCAGGCGCTTGGCATCCGACTGGGCCACACCGGTCTTGCCCGGCCCCAGGCTCTCGCCGGCCACCGCCTTGCTGGCCATATCCACCGCCACTGGCGCGTAATCCACTCCAAACGCATCCGCGCCCAGGCGCGCGCAGTGACGCAGAATTTCGCCCCGGCCGCAGCCGACATCCAGCACCTTCATGCCGGCCTGCACCGCCGCCACGGTAAAGGCCGCGCTCAGCCGGCGCGACAGCCGCTCGCCATGCGACTCGCTGAATTCCTCGAAGCCCTCGCAGGCGTTCAAGAAGTATTCTTCGGTATACAGGTCGGGCGGCAGGGAACGCTGATCAGTCATTGGCGGCCATTATAGACTAAGGCGCCGGCGCACCAGAGCGATGGCCTGGCCCACCTCGCCCACCTGCAGCCGCGCGGCCAGCCAGAAATAGACCACCACGCCCACCGCGCCTGGAACGGCCACGCCCACCAACCGCTGCCAGAAGCCGGGCGCCAGCCCCAGGCGCGAGACGCCCCACAGCGCCGCGCCGGCCAGCACGGTCATGCCCGCCGCCGCCAGCAGCGCCCGCAGCAGCGTGTTCCACACGCTGGCATCGGCAAAACCCCCCTGCCGCCGCCGGAACAGGTTGAGCATCACCAGGGCATGCGCCGCCAGTTGGGCGTCGTTGGCCACCACCAGATCAATCAGGGTCAAGGGCCGCAGCCAGGAGACGGCCCAGGCAATAGCCAAATAAAGCCCCACCCCGGCGATCCCCACCATGGCCGGGGTAAGAGTGTCTTTGCGGGCATAGAAGGCAAAAATCAGCGGCTGGTCCAGCGCGGCAAAAAACACCCCGAACATTTGGATCCGCAGGACCAGGCTCACAATCTCGCTGTCGGCGGCGGTAAACTGGCCGCTTTGGTAGATCAGCGCAGTGATCGGGCCGGCCAGCAGCACCATGCCGGCCACCGCCGGGATGATCAGCGCCAGCACCAGCCGCAAACCCTGGGCCAGGGTGGCCTTGAAATCGATCTCCGACGAGACTGCCTGGCGCGACAATGTGGGCAGGATCGCCACCGATACCGCTGTCACCACCAGGCCCAGCGGAAACTGCATCAGGCTGGTGGCGTAATCGTTCCAGGCAAAGCTGCGCTCGCCGGTGGAGTTGATCAGCCGCGTGCTGACGATGACGGATGCGTTGCTAATGATCAAGCCCAGGATGATGGGCAGATATAAGCGGCCAATCTGGCGCAGGCCGGGGTGCCGCCAGTTGAGCCCCAGGCCCAGGCGCGTGCCGCGCAGCCCTGGCAGTTGCACCAGCACCTGCAGCGCCGCCCCCAGCAGCAGGCCGATGGCCAGGCTGGTGACGCCCAGCCGGTCGTGCAGCAGCAGCGCGCCGGCGATGATGCCCAGGTTGAACAGCGCCGCTGTAAATGTGGGCAGGGTGAAGCGTTTGAGGGCGTACAGCAGGCCCGACAGCACCGCCGCCAGGCTCATGAAGAACAGCCCCAGTACCAGCACCCGCAGCAGCCGCACCAGCAGGGTGTGCAGCTCAGGCGAATAAGTGGGCGCCATAAAGGTGGCAATGGCTGGCGCCGACACCTGCACCACCAGGACAAACACCGCCAGCACCACCGCCAGCACCGCCATCAGGGTCCCGACCAATTGCCACAGCTCTTCGCGCCGGTCGCGCGCCAGGTACTCGCTAAAGACTGGCACCAGCGCGCTGCTCACCAGCCCGCCGATCAGCAAGTCATAAATCGTGACCGGGATAATAACGGCCGATTCATACGCGCTGACCGCGCCGGTGGATCCGAAATAGTGACTCTTGACCCGGTCGCGCACCAGGCCCAGCAGGCGCGAGGCGATATTGCCCAGGGCAATAATCGAAGCGTTGCGGGCCAGGCCGCGGTTCTCGTCGGCTAGCGGGGCGACATCCGGCAGGGTTTCAGCCATAAGGCACGAGGCATTGTACCCGCTGCCACCAGCGGAAGCCAGAGTAAGAAGGATTTTGATGGAAAAACGAGCGCCGCGGGGCAGTCGATTTCAT
>JAYTFQ010000836.1:0-6231 GCA_043734225.1 Anaerolineales bacterium
CAAAATACTTGTTATGCGTCGCTTCACGCTTCACTTTGCGCCACAGATACTCGATTGGATTGTAGTCCGGCGAGTAGGACGGCAACTGATGGACGGTCAAGCGTGCCGCGTGAGCCGCCAAGAAGGCCCGCGTCGCTTTGCTAGTGTGATACTTGGCGCCATCTTGGATCAGAAAGCCCGCGGGTCTCGCGCAATACCCGGCGCAAGAATGCCTGGTAGGTCTCACTGGTGAACTTACCGGCCGTGGCCTCATAGAAGAAACGCCCCGAAAAGTATTCGATCAAGCCAAAGACTTTGTAGCCCTTGCGGACGCCGCTCGTTTTGATAGTGGGTTGCTGCCCACATCTGGCCCAGGTGTAACTGAGCGACCCCCACTGGGGAAAGCTGGCTTCGTCACCAAACATAATCTTGGCATGCTGCTGGCGGGCGGCCCGCAGCAAACGCGGCCATTCCACTTGCATCCAGGCCTGGCGGGCGGCTTCATCCAGGTGATCGGAGACAAAACGCGCCTTTTGAAACGAAAAGCCCAGATTGCGCAACAACTCACACACGTAGTAACGGTTGTACAGCACGCCAAACTCGCGCTCAATGAGCAGGCGCACCAAGATGGAATTCCAACAGCCTGACTCAAAGCCCGCGGCCTGTGGCCCCTCCTCGATCAGTTGGCCCAAGCGCTTCTTCTGAGTAGCGGTGAGCTTGGCCTTGCGACCACCGCTGGATTGAAAGCTCAAGCTCTCCAGCCCGAACAAAATCAGAGCGGTCAACCACACATAGAAACATGGCGGGCTGAAACCCCACTGTCGGCTCAATACAGCCACCGACACCTTGTTCTCCAGATGGTCCAACAGCGCCTGGGTCCGTCGCACCAAGCGTACGTCATCCATCCGATAGGCGGTCTGCAAGCGCTTCTGCATGGCTTTGACGGTCTGCGGCGACAGTTGTATCCTGATGTCCATGGATGTAGCCTCCTTCACTAGGTTTGGCAAAGCCGCAGTGAGGGGATACATCCATATTTTGTTTTGCGCCAGTCGCCCAAGTTAACTTCATTATCTTAAGAGCTATAGTTCGGAATTGGACATGGCGCACCTCCCTCTTCAGACGATGGACTACGTTGCGAGACGGTGGCGTATGCGTCGGACACTACCTGCGGGTCAGGTCCTGGGCCAATATGCGGTGCGATGGTAACGGCGCGCGTCGCCTCACCCGGTGATCTCTCGGTGAACAGCGGCCCAAAGGCGTGAGGGCTCTTGCAAGGGCCCCCATTGTGCCTGCAAGCCTCCCAGGTAACTGATCTGTCCACCGCGGTGGCATTCGTGGGCGGTGCCTGACGACAGTATAATCTCAAGTAACGTCCGGCGTAATTCGGGCACCGGATACCCCAGCAATTGCTCGTCGCACAGCTGTCCGAGGGCCGCCTTGAGGCGCTGGTGCGAATCCTCTAGGCGCGCGATCAACGCCTGCCGCCACCCCTCAAAGGAACTATCGACGTCGGCGATGAGTGCATTTACGTATGGACTTGGCATGAGTGTCCACCTTGCTGCAAACTCTCATTAACGACATGGCATACTGTTGAAAAAGGCTCCGGTCCATGGTACCCGCGTGCAGTGAAAGAAGCCCCTGACAGGCTGAGCAGCGGACAGCACTGCCCCATCAATAAACCGATATCTACTTGTGCGACGCCCCCTCAAACACCTTTTCTCCAGCCCTAATTGCGACCAGCAGTCGGTTTTCGCGCGGGGGAATAGGGCAGGAGAAATTCCGGTTGTAAGCGTGTTGAATATATCCCTACCCTACCGCCAGCGCACATCCTGGAACCGCTTGGGCTTTGCTGGTAAACCATTGAACTGTCAGCCTCACAAAACCGGCCCTATGAAATCTGGCTGATACCGGAGACGGACGACTAACCGTCGTTTGACTCCTGTGCGAATGCAACTGCTTGCTCCAGTGTCAGCCTCGCCCCTTCGACCCACGCCGCCACGAAGGCTGCTTCGCCCAACCGCTCACGCGCCTTCGCCATCAGCCACTCACGGTTGGCGCGGCTGGCAGGAGCATGCCGTCCGCCGATAGACGTTCGTAGCGCCTCCGCCGCCCCCCACAACCGGCCGGCGCGGTCCGGCTCATCATTTAGCACCGCCACTCCCGCGAGGCCGGCCAGGCACCAACCCATATCCGGTCGCGCGTTGGTTTCGATGAGCATGGTTAGCGCCTCGCGCAAGTACTTCGCCGCCGCCGCGCTTTTGTGCTGGGCTAGCGCGACTTCAGCCAGTCCCTGGTGCACTGCCGCAACCCTATGCCCGCGTGGCCTCACGCGTAGGTGTTGCGCCAGGCCTTCCTCGTGCAGCCGCGCCGCGCGTTCATAATCGCCTTGAAGCTGTGCGACCTGACCCAGAGTGTTGAGCGCCCGGCCAATGCTTTCGGCATCCCCAACGGCGCGATTTATGACCAACGCCGCTTCAAGCAGCCGCTCCGCTTCGGCCGTATCCTCCTGCATCACCGCTACCTCACCCAGGCTACTGAATACGCGACCTATACCGCGCTGGTCACCCATTTGCCTATATAACGCCAGGCTTTCTTCCAGCCGGAGACGAGCGGTGGCCGCGTCGGCCTGATCGCGTGCCAGCCGCCCCAGCCAAGAGAGCATGTCGGCGCTTTGCTCCCTGGCACCGAGGGCTCGGACCAGGCGCAGGCTTTGGGTCATGAGCATATAGGCGGTTGGGTAGTCGCCCCGATTCTCTGCCCAACGCCCGAGGATATGGATGACTTGCGCTTGCAGCAGCGGATAATTGCCAGCGTCTGGCAGGGCCAGTGCCCGTTCACATACCAACACCGACTCTCTCCAATGCCCGCCCTGCCCCCAGGCTTGGTTGGCTCGCAGAGACAATCGTAACGCCGCCTCTGTCTCCCCCACAGCCGACTCGGCCCAGGCAGTTGCCGCCCAGAGATTGTCAAACTCAATCGCCATTTGGCGCCACCATTCCGAATATTGACCGTGCGTTTCGGATTCTGCCAACGCCAGGTAGTACGCCATGTGCCGTTGCCGCGCGCCATCTGCTTCGCCGCCAGCTCCCAGCTTTTCCTGCGCAAATTGCCGCACTGTCTCCAGCAGGCGATAGCGGGTCTCTTTGTCCTGCTGCCGGTCGGCGATCACCATCGACTTGGCCACCAGCGCGGCCAGCCCCTCCAACACCGACCCAACTTCCAAGTCCTCACCGGCACAGACGGCTTCCGCGGCCTCCAGGGTGCACCCCGCGGCAAAAACCGACAGGCGCTGCAAGAGCAGGCGTTCGGCCTCAGTCAGCAGGTTATAGCTCCAATCGATGGTCGCGCGCAGAGTCTTCTGCCGCGGCACCGCGGTGCGGCGTCCACCGGTGAGCAGTCGCAAGACATCGTCCAGACGGCCGGCCAACTGTTGGGCGCTGAGTACGTTCATCCGCGCCGCGGCCAACTCTAGGGCCAGGGGAATGCCCTCGAGACACTGGCAGATATGAGCGACATATTTAGCGTTGCGCCCGTCAAGTTGATAGTCGGGCAGGACTAGTCGGACACGATCGACGAACAAGCCCACAGACGCATAGTCGTCCAGACGCTCCGGGGAGAATACCTGGCCCGCCTTGGGGAAGTCCAACGAAGGGACAGCAAAGACGACTTCGCCGGCCACCCCAATGGGCTCGCGGCTGGAGATGAGCAGCTTGACGTGCGGGCAGGCCTGGAGCAAAGCGTCGGCCAGTTGGGCAGCCGCTTCCAAAACGTGCTCACAGTTGTCTAGCACCAGCAGCGTCTGGCGCGAGGACAAATAGTCGCTGAGCGAATTCAAGACTGGCTGCCCGGCCCCCACGCGCAGGCCAATCCTTTTTGCCACGGTCTGATCCACCAACTCGGGATCGCTGACGGGGGCCAGCTCGACGAACCAGGTCCCATCGGAGAAATCCGACCAGACTGATTCAGCGATCTGGAGTGACAGGCGTGTTTTGCCGACCCCGCCCGAGCCGGTCAGGGTGATTAGCCTGTGCCTGGCCAGGCGCTCTTTGAGCCGGGAGATCTCATGCTCGCGGCCGAAAAACGGCGTTAGCTGCAGCGGTAGGTTGTTGGGCGGTCGAACCTGGGCAGGCCGAGATGGGAAACTGTCAGCACCAGCCGTGGGTGCCAGCGTTCCAAGCAGTCCAAGCTCGGCGGCTCGAGTAAGCGCTTGCCGTTTGGTGTTAACGCCCAGCTTGCCATAGATTTGCAGGAGGTGAGATCTAACAGAGCTGATCGCTAGGGCCAGTTTCTCAGCGATTTCTGGCCCTGAATACCCCTGTGCCAGGAGAGCCAGAATCTCGCCTTGTCGGCGGGTCAGCAATTTAGCGCGATTCTCGCCGGAACGGCTTAGCCTACGGCCCATTGTTTGTCCCCTTACCACCTGGAATGCCCGGCGAGAGCCGAGTATAGCGTGCTTGCGGAAGCAAACGGCATTTGCTTGCGGTACACTTTCCCCAGCTAAAGCCACGCTGAAACTTAATCTGTTTCAGTGGACGACAATCAGCCAGAGAGTCTATATATTTATTGCAAGCTATCGGACACGTAATGGCATACGCGCCTTTCGACCGCAACTGATTCTAGCTGAAAAAGTTGTTGTCCAAAACGTTCGGGCCATTGCGGCATATTTCGGAGTCAGGAGACTACTCATGATGACCCGTTTTACCAATCTGTTGCGACCTCGCACGGCCCGCGCCACACTTGTGTCTTTGGCTCTAGCGCTCGCGCTCCTGCCCGGTGTGATGCCGGCTCTCGCGCAGGCCCAACGGACTGTTCTGGATGGTACGGAGACCAAAACATTTGGCGTTCCTGAGCGCACCTGGACTGCCGGCCCGTGGGAGTTCCACGCAAACAATACGCTGCTGGGAACATTCGACTTTGGCGCACTGAAAGGCACCATGGTTTGGGTCGCCACCGATCGATTCGACTTTTCTATCGGCAATGGCCGTGTTTGGGGCAAGGTGATCTACACCGACACCGCCAGCGGGGTTGTCTGCAGCGGCACCGGTCAGGGCCCAGTCACGGGCTTCTTTCTGACGGCACACATCGTCGCGAAATGCAGTGATGGCTCGATCTTGAAGGGGACGCTGCAAGACGTGTCCAACGACCTCGTGGGGTTACACAGCACGTTCCACGGCGAACTGCTCACCCCATAGTCTGTACTCATACTCGGGGCAGTCCCCGGCCATAACTGGGGACTGCCCTTGCTCGAACTCCGATTTTTCCGCGCTATACCTGCCCGCCCATTCGGAACCCAGCGCGCCGCCTGCCTCGCAACGGTCTGAATGGCGGACCTTTTCCTCGCTGCTGCCGAAGGCACGCCTAACGCAGCTCAACGCGCTGGGCAGCTAAAAGTCGTAGTCGCATGGCTACTGGCGGCGCACACTAACCGTGGCCACCGTCCTCAAACACCTTCTCCCCCGCCCGTATCGCCACCGCCAGCCGGTTCTCCTTGGGGGGAATGGGGCACGAGAAATTGGGGTTGTATGCGCAGTATGGGTTATACGCCAGGTTAAAGTCCACCAGGAACTTCCCCTCGCCCACCGGCTCCGGCTCCAGGTAGCGCCCGGAGCCATAGGTTTCGCTGCCAGCCAGCGCGTCGGCGAAGGGCAGAAAGTAGCCATAGTCGCTGGCGTAGATCGTCAGCTCGGCTTCCTGCCCGTCCACCGTGAACTTGAACCGGCCATACTTCTGATACGGCTGCATGGCGCCGGTGGACGTCTGCATCTGAATCGTTTCCTTGGTCTCCGCCCGCGCCACCGCCACCTCCAGCCGCAGCGCCGGCGCCTCCGGGAAATAGTTCAGCCCGGCAAACGCCTGCTTCTGCTCGCGCGTCAGCGGCGACTGCCGGTCGTGCTTGAAGAACGCGTCCTTCTCCTGGCGTATGTCATCTAGCTCGGTCATGAAATTCCTCATCCATGGGTCAACTGATCAAGAAGTCAACTGGGCAACGGTTTGACTGTTTCGCTAGTTGACCGATTGACTAATTGACCAATCAACCCGCCTTTTCGTCACCTGCCCGCTGCGATCCGGGCGGGGGTTCGTCTGATTTTTCTGCCATCGTCCACTCGACAATCGCGCGCGCGTCTTCCAGCGGGTCATCCGTGAACGGCAGTTGGTGCGCGTGGTCCACCTTGGTCGTCAGCCGCTCGGCCGCCGCGCGCAGCGCCGCCGGCACGGCCGGGTCGGCCCGCAGCCGCACAAGCTGCTTCATGG
>JAYTFQ010000837.1:0-3035 GCA_043734225.1 Anaerolineales bacterium
CGGGGGCTACCAACACCTGCCCACGAGGCAGGTGCGTGGGTTCCCAATTACCAACTGCTCAAAGGCCTCGATCCGCTCAAGGATCAGTCCTACGTCCTAAGCGTGATGGGCCAAGAGCAGTTGGAACACGCCCTGTTCCCGGTGGGCGAATATGCCAAGCCCCAAATCCGGCAACTGGCCCGCGACTTCGGCCTGCCCGTAGCTGAGCGCGCCGAAAGCCAGGACCTGTGCTTCCTGGCCGACAACGACTACCGGCGCTTTATTCGCGAGCATGCCGGCGGCGCCATCCAGCCAGGGCCCATTGTGCGCAGTGATGGCCAGGTGCTGGGGCAGCACACCGGGTTGCCGGACTACACCATCGGCCAGCGCAAGGGCATCGGCGTGGCCGGGCCGGAAGCGCTGTACGTCATTGACACCCGCCCCGAAACCAACGCCCTGGTAGTGGGCACGGCCGCCGAGCTGGGCAACCAGCGGCTGGTGGCCGGTCGTGTCAATTGGATTGGTGGCGAGCCGCCCGCTGAGCCGATCCGAGCCGAGGTGAAAATCCGCTACAAGGCCGCGCCGGCCTGGGCGACCGTTAGCCCCCTGCCCGGCGGGCAAGCGGAAGTGGTATTTGATCAGCCACTGCGCGATATCTCACCCGGCCAGTCGGCAGTCTTCTACACGGGGGATGTTTGTCTGGGCGGTGGCATCATCCAATCGGGCCGGCCATGACCATCCAAACCTGGCTGCTGGCCTTTACGCTGGCCACCCTCTACGGAGCTATATTTCACGTCTGGCAGGGCGGCAGCGCCCGCCGGCTGGCGCTCTACCTGTTGTCGGGTTGGCTGGGTTTCCTAATTGGCCACTTCGCGGGCGACGCGCTCGGCATTCATTTGCTGCAGGTGGGCGCTCTGAACGCTTTCTCCGCCACAGTGGGCAGCATTATCGCCCTGGCCGCCGCCCGGCTTTTGGTGACAAATGATACCCTGCCCAGCCCAAAATAGACCTAGGATACTGGCCGGTTTATCCGCTATAATCCTGCTATGACCCTGCCAGCATCTGCGCCCTCCAGCCCGACCAGCAAGCCAGCCGCCGCCCCAACGACTGAACGCCAGCAGCGGACCATCATTATCGTCGTGTCGGTGGTGGCCGTCATTCTCATTGTCGGCCTGATCGCCGGCGCCGTTTTTCTAGTCTACAATCCAGCCACCGCGGCCAACGTGCGCGATATCATGATCATTTTCATGGCGCTGGAATTCGTGGTCATTGGCGCTGCTCTGGTGGTGCTGATGTTTCAGTTGGCCGTTCTGACCAACATGCTGCAGCACGAAATCAAGCCGATCCTGGATTCGACCAACGAAACCATGAACACCATCCGCGGCACCACTACCTTCTTGAGCGATAACCTGGTTGAGCCGGTCGTCAAGCTTAATACCTATTTGGCCGCCATCACTCAGGTGGTAGACTCGCTAGGCACGCTGGGCCGGTTCGGCCGGCGGAAGAATTAGAACTAGATCGTCCTGAAAGGAGCTATTGCGATGTCAGACAGTGATAATGAGATTGGGGCCTTTTTGACAGGCTTTATTATTGGGGGCCTGGTGGGCGCCGCCGTGGCGCTGATTACCGCGCCGCAATCCGGCGAGGAAACGCGGGCCCAGATCCGCGAGCGCAGCATTGAGATCCGCGACCGCGCCGTGGAAAGCGCCGAAGAGGCCCGCCATCGCGCCGAGGAAGCCGCGACCCAGGCCCGCCACCGGGCTGAAGAGCTGGCCGAAGATGCCCGCGGTCGCGCCGAGCAACTGGCGCACGATGCCCGCAAGGGCGCCGAAGACCTGCAGCAGCGCGGCCGCACCGTGCTTGAGGAGCAGCGCGAGCGGCTGGAAGCCGCGATTGATGCCGGCAAGAAGGCCGCCCAAAGCAAGAAGGGCCAACTGGACTCCGGCAGCGGCGAAAAGCCTGCCGCCAGCGCGGCCAGCTAGGCTCTACGTGATGTAACGCCTCACGCGGAGGATCCCGCGCGCCAATCTCGGGCGCGGCCGGTCCTCCGCGTGTTTTCGTTTCGGTTCAGGCCTCCAGGTCTGCCAGCGCCTCGATCAATCCTTCGACAATGTCGCTGGCCAGCACGCTGGCCGTGGTGCCCAGCGCCTGCGCCGCCAGCACGCCGGCATGCCCATGCAGGTAGGCGCCAGCCACAGCCGCCTCAAAGGCCGGCAGGCCCTGGGCCATCAGGCCCGCAATCGCGCCCGCCAACACGTCGCCGGTGCCGGCGCGCGCCAGCGCCGCTGTGGCAAACGGTTGCAGCGCGGTGCGCCCGTCCGGCGCGGCCACGATTGTGAAGGCGCCCTTAAGCACGACCACCAGTCCCCACTCGGCGGCATATTTCCGCGCCGTCCCAATCCGGTCGGCCTCGATGGCGCTCTTATCCAGGCCGGTAATGACCGCCATCTCGCCAGGGTGCGGCGTGAGCACGGTCTCGCGCGGCAGCAGCCGCGCCCAGCCATCCACGCGGGCCAGCAGTTTCAGACCATCGGCATCCACGACGGTGGGCGGCATCTTGGGTTGGTCATCATTGGCACTGGCGGGCGCTGCCGAGGCGGACACAAAGCCAAACTGGCCGCGGCGCTGCCCGCCCGCCTCGTCGGCGCCCAACCAGCGCCGCACAAAGTCAGCGGTCTGAGGCTCAAGGCCCAGGCCGGGACCCACCAGCAAGGCCTGGGTGTGCGCATAGTTCGCGCGCAGCAAGTCCGCCGCTGCCCCCGTGATGACGCCCTGTTCGTGCGGCAGCATGAGCCAGGTGGCTTCGGGCAAGTGGCCGGCCAAAATGCCGTACACAGGCGGCACCACCGCCAGGGTGACCAGCCCCGCCCCAACCCGATAGGCCGCCGAAGCCGAGAGAAAGGCCGCGCCGGTGTAATTGACCGAACCCGCTGCCACCAGCACACGCCCGAAGGTGCCCTTATGAGCGTTGCGCGGCCGGGCTGGCAGCAAGCCTTTTACCACCTCATCGCTGGCCAAGGTCAACTGAATGTCATCCAGCACGGGCAGCTTCAAAT
>JAYTFQ010000838.1:0-3026 GCA_043734225.1 Anaerolineales bacterium
GTGAATTTATCGCGTCCCAACATCGAATTCGCGGGCCTTTTGTCATTTGGGCGCAAAAAATCTGCGGGAAATTGAATAAATTCACAAACTCTCAGCGGCTGCGCCGACTGAACGTGCTGATAGATATCGGGCGTGGGCAGGCTGCGCGCAAATTCCAAGAAACCGGCCTCGTCAGTGGGCGAATGATCGCCCAGAAAACCGATGAGGGTCACAATCCAGCGTTGACCCTCGACCGCCAACAGGCTCCCATACCGTTTGCCCTCGGGCGGGGTCGCGGCAATGATGTAAACCGGCACCGCATGGCTGTCGCCGGGCTTGCGCTCATACAGGCGGCTGGTATACCCGACGTTGATCTTGACAATTGACTCAGCGGGCCGGCCGTAGCCCAGGGTTTCAAGCCATTTGGGAGATTGCGTGCCGCGGCCAGTGGCGTCCACGGTCAAGTCGGCGAGCAATTGCTCGGGTTGGCCACCGTGGCGGCGCAGGCTGATACCCAGCAGCCGCCCGCGATCTTCGGCGGCGAGCAGTCCCAAGATATCGGCCTCCTGGATGGCGACGACGTTGGACCGGCCCAGCACGCGCTGGCGGATGTGCGCTTCCAAATACGGGCGGGTCATCACGACCCCTGGCAAGCCCACGTCGGCGCGCACTTTATAGCCGCCAAACTGATACCAGCACGCGTCACGGCCAATATCGCCGGACACTGCCCCACCAGCCACCAGGCTGGCCGTCAAGCCGGGGAAGAGTTGCTCCATGGTGCGCAGGCCGCGCGCCAGCAGGCCGTGCGCGTGACGGCTTTGCGGTACACCTTTGCGGCTGGTGGCCTCGTCGGGCAGACGGTCGCGTTCAACCAGAGTAACGCGCTCGAATTGCTCTGAGAGTACCCGAGCGGTGAGCAAGCCGGCCATAGAGGCCCCCAGGACAATCGCGTGTTGGCGTTTCGCTTGCATGTCGCTGGAGCTTCCTTTCGAAGATACCGTTTGTCGGCCCCATCAGTATCTCACCAATCAGCGTCCGGTTGCCAGACCATTCGATAACAATTTCCTGCTCAGCGGTCCGGGCCGACCCTGGGCCCAAATGGCCGGCAGCGGCCCACTCTCATGCCTGCTTAGCCTGGCCGGCAAATAATGACGGCAATGACGGTCTGAATACGCGATTGACTCCGAGCGCGGGTAGGCATATACTTGGGTCAGGTTAAGCAGGTTTAACTCAGGAGGGATAAACGGCCATATGAGCCGAGCATCTTTGCTGATTTTGTTTGAAATCAAGGGCCACCAGGCACGCCGCGTCGGTTGACGTTGGCGTGCTTTTTTATTCGCCTAATTTGCAATCTCTGAGTGCAGAAAAGGAGAAACACATGGACTACGGAATGATCGGAAAAATTGAGAAGGCCAAGCGCTACGCGGAGGAGCGCGAGCGGTTCAGCTTTGATCAATTCAGCGTCACGTTTAGTGGCGAGAACAACAAACACAAAGTCAGCTTTGAAAACGGCGCCTTCCACTGCGATTGCGAATTCTTCATCATGCGCCAGCGCTGCAGCCACACCATGGCGTTGGAGCACTTGCTGGACAAGATGCTGCCGCTGGCCGCCCAGGCCTGATTTTCCTGGTTGAGCCCATCAAAACGAGCGAGGCGCCTGGCGCGCCTCGCTCGTTTTTTTATATAATGGGTGTCTGCTCAAAAACGAAAAAGCCGGCACCCTGGATAAGTGGCAGTTGATGGTCAACAACGCGCATGGTGACGCGCGCTTCTGGCCGCTGGCAACCCGCCCGTAGAAAGGTAGAAATCATGTACAGACTGTGGCGCCCATGGCGTTTGTTCCTCGTGTTGATTGGCATCGCGTTGGCGCTGGCGCAGCTCGGGCCCGCCCGGGCCCTGGCCTCCACGCCGCCGGTCGTGGCTGTGGAGCCTTCCGGGCCATCGCTCATGCCCCAGGCGCCGCCGGGCTGCCAGGCGGCCACGCGCACCTTCTCGCAGCCGGCCGCCCAGCCGATTCACGATCTGAGCACGATCACGTCCACCCTGCCGGTCAACGGCCTTCCGCCGATCATCTGGAGCGTCATCGCCCATACCGCCATCTCACACACGTTCCCCAGTGACCTGGAGGTCTATCTGCTCCCGCCGAACCAGTTCGGCTTCCGCAACACCCTGACCACCCACAATGGCGGCGGCAACGACAACGTCTATGCCAACACCACCTGGAGTGACCAGGCGTCCCTGGGCGTGACCGAAGTCGGTTTCGCCAATGGCGTCAACCAACCGTTGCTCATCCCCGAAGGCGCCATGGGCGCGCATCATAACCACAATCCGAATGGTAATTGGAATTTGATCGTGGCGGACACGGTCGCCTCTGACACGGGCACACTCAATAGTTGGTCGTTGTCGATCACCACGCTGCCGTTTATGCCCATCGGCGCGAGCCAATTTCTGAACAATAATGCCAGCCAGGCCATCCCGGACCTTGGCACGATTACCTCGACGGTCAACGTCAGCAACGCCGGCCCAGTGTTGGACGAAGTGACCATTGAGATGGTTGTCCCGCACAGCAAGTCTGGCGACTTAGACATTACTCTTATGGCGCCTGGCGGCTTGACCACCACCCTAACCAGTGGCAACGGTGGCACGAACGCCGATCAGTTCAACGGCACCACCTTCACCGATGGACCTGTTACGAATAACCGCGCCCTGGTGACCGACGCCCAATATACAAACGGGGTGGCGCTAGACCAAACGCAGCCCGAGGGCGCCCTGGGTCATTTCCGCGGGATCAACCCGAACGGCACCTGGTCTCTGATCATCAGCGACAACACCCCCGGCGGCGCCGGCAGCCTGGTATCCTGGCAACTCGCCATATACACCAGTCACTGTGAAGCGCTCTTCCTGCCCACGGTCCGGCGCTAATCGCTGCCCCATTCCAAGAGACTTCCCGCGTACAGGCCTCTCTGCGCTAAGGTAGCCGCTCAGTCTGTTATAAAATGCCGGCCGAAGGGGAGGCTGCGGCCCAAACATCCTTGTTTTCGCGAATC
>JAYTFQ010000839.1:0-7248 GCA_043734225.1 Anaerolineales bacterium
ATCTGCTCGTACGATAGCTCCTCGTTGTAGCGCAGCGTCACAATCAGCCGCAGCGCCGGCGGCAGGGCCATCACCGCCCGGCGCAGATCGGTCAACTGCGCCTGCGTCTCGGCGGCCTGCGGCGGCAGTGGCTGCGGATCGGCCAGGCCGTCCGCGCCCGTCTCGGCCGCGTCGTCGCCGCTCTCCGCCAAATCGCTAAAGGTCACCGGCCGCTTGCGCCGCGCCCAATCCCGGCATAAATTCACCGCAATCTGCAGCAGCCACGGCCGGAACGGCAGCTCGGCCTTGGAGCGCGGCAGGGCGGTATAGGCGCGCAAAAACGCTTCCTGGGTCAGGTCTTCGGCTTCGGCGCGGTCGCCGGTAAAGCGCAGCGCCAGATTGAACACGCGGGCCGAAAACAGGCTCACCAGTTGGGCAAACGCCTCGGGGTCGCCGCGCAGGTGGCCGGCCACCAAATCGCGCGACAAGGATTCTTCAGCAGCAGGGCGCGCACTCACCCGACACCTTTAACACGCAGACCAGGCCGGTATATTCTTCGATTGTAGGGGCGGGAGGTGAGAGTTTGATGAGACGGAACCTCTGCCCGCCGGCCGGTGTATAACATCTGATATGCCTTCAAGCGAGGCGAGCCTCATCTTGCAAGCCAGCCAGGGCGACGGCGCGGGCTGGGAGACGCTGGTTGGCCAGCACCAGCAGGCCGTGTTCCGCCTGGCCTATTTGCTGCTGGGCGACGCCGCCGAGGCCGACGACGTGGCCCAGGAGACGTTTATTCGCGCCTACAAGGCGCTGGGCCGTTTTGATGTCAACCGCCCCCTGCGGCCGTGGCTTATGCGCATCGCTTCCAATCTGGCGCGCAACCGGCGCCGGTCGGTGGGCCGCTACTTCGCCGCCGTGCAGCGCCTGATCCGCGCCGAGCCGCAGGCAGCGTTCGCCGCCAGCGCACAGGCCCAGCTCGTCGAGCGCGAACGCGCTCACAGCCTGTGGCAGGCCGTGCGCCGCCTGGGCCCGGCCGATCAGGAGATCATCTACCTGCGTTATTTTCTCGAATTGTCGGAGGCCGAAGTGGCCGCCACGCTCGACATTCCGGACGGCACGGTCAAGTCTCGCTCGCACCGGGCCCTGGCGCGCCTGCGGGCCGTGGTGGAGCGGGAATTTCCAACGCTGCGCGAGGCCCTTGAGCCATGAATGAACCCTCCCTGGAGCGTTGGGCCGAACGGCTGACGCTCACCGCCCGCGCGCTGCCCTACCCGCCCACGCCCAACCTGGCCGCCGCCACCCGCGCGCGGCTGTCCGCGGCGACTGATGTGGCCGCGCGCCCGGCCCGCCCGGTCCTGCGCCGCTGGCAGTTGGCGCTGCTGGCGCTGGCCGTGGTCGCGCTTGGGCTGCTGGCCGCGCCGCCGGTGCGCGCCGCGCTGGTGCAGTTCATTCAAATCGGCGTCGTGCGCATCCTGGTCGGGCCAGCCACACCCACGCCAGTTCCGGCGCCCACCAGTACGGGCGTTCAATTGAACGCCCCTACGGCTGCGTCAGTTGCCGCGGCCACTTTAGTTGCCTCGGCTACGCCAGTTGCCTCCTTGCTGCCGGCCCTGGCCGGCGAGACGACCCTGGCCCGCGCGCAGACTCAGGCCGGGTTCCCGGTGCTGCTGCCCACTTACCCGCCTGACCTCGGCCCGCCCGACCGCGTGTTCCTGCAAGACGATGGGGCGGCGCTGGTGATGCTGTTGTGGCGTGATCCGGCCCAACCCGGCCGGCCGCGCCTGGCCTTGTTCGAAATTGCGCCGGGCAACATCGGCATCTTTAAGTCTGATTTCATCAAGGGTGTTCCGCCGCAGCTCCAGACCACCACCGTCCACGGTCAGCCGGCGGCCTGGACCACCGGCCCCTATATGCTCAAGCTGACGAATGGCGATTTCACCTTTGATCGGGTGATCGACGGGCATGTGCTGATTTGGCTTGACCAGGGCATCACCTACCGTCTGGAACTGGGGATAACCGCCAGCATGGCCGAGGCGGTGAAAATCGCGGAGTCGCTGCGCTGAGCGGGCCGAGGGGCATAGGCGCTAACTTAACCGGGGTCAGGCTGGTTCAATGTCCAAGGCGCTTGAAACGCCCAGCGGGATCGCGCCTGCAACCCCAAAAGTGCTAGGGCAGGTGCGCTCCTACATGACACCGGCCCGGCTGTTAATTGCAGGAGCGCCTTGCAGGCGCGATTGGCGGCAGTCTGACCGCCGCCATTTGCGTCAATTCCGGGCAGCGACTTGTTGAGTTAATGCCTGTGGGCTGGGGGGTGAGGCGGTCCGGCCAGCGGTAACCCGCCCCCCAAACTGGAGTACACCTGAGCGATATGGGAACCTCCCCCCGGCGAGCGGTGTATTGCTGCTAGAAAGGAACTTCGCCATGAACCGTGTTGCTCGTCTTACCTTCGGCCTGTCACTTCTGTTCGCGCTGGCCGCCTGCGCGCCGGCCGCCACGCCGGCCGCCGCGCCCACTTCAGCGCCTACCGCCGTCCCGCCCGTGGTCGCGCCAACGCGCGCGCCGCTGCCGACCGCCAGCGCCCCCATCCTGGCCCCCACCCTGGCTCCCACCGCTGTGCCCGCTCCGCTGTTCTTCGTTCGGCCGCAAGGCGACGCCGGGCCGCTGATCGCCTACGCCATGCCGGGCGGGGCGCAGCGTTTCAGCCTGCCGCCGGGCGTGCTGTCGGCAGACAATCAGCACTACCTGGCCGTTCAGACCGGCGCCGCTTCCCAACTGCTGGCCTTTGACCTGACCAGCGGCGCCAGCGCGCCCATCGCTCAACTGGCCGGCCCATGGGCGCTGGGCGGCGTGTCGCCCAACGGCCGCTGGGCGGCCCTGACCCGCCTGCCCAGCGACAGCGAAAAGCAGACCTGGGCGGCGGCCAACACCTGGCAGACCGACCTGCAAGTGGTGGATACCCACACCGGCCACAGCGCGCCCGCGCTGAAGCTGGCTGGCAACTTCGCCGTGGACGCCCTCTCGTCCGCCGGTGATGCGCTCTTCGTCATCCAATATCTGCCGGCTGTCAAACCCGATCACTATCAGGTGCGCCTGGTCGATCTCACCACGGGGTTCTTGCAAGACGGGGCACTGGTGGACAAACGCGCCCCCGATGAAGTGATGGCCGGGCAGCGCTGGCAGGCCGTCGCGCCGGCCGACGGCAGTTGGCTGTTCACCTTGTATCTGCGCACCACGAACAACACCGCATTCGTCCACGCGCTCAGCACGCAAAACAAATTCACGCTGTGCTTTGACCTGCCCACGATGACGGGCAACACCCTCGACCAGTTACGCGCCTATAGCCTGGCGCTCTCGCCCGATGGCCAGACGCTTTACGCCGCCAACCCGGCGCTGGGCATCGTGGCGAAAGTGGACTTGAATGCGTATGAGGTGGCCCAGGTCGCGAGTTTCAGCCCGGATGCCTTGGCTCCGGCCGCGCCGGCGCCGATCAACTTTGCCGTGGCGGATGCCCGCCGGCTGTATTTCACGGGCGGCGCGGGGCTGTGGCGCTTAGATGTGACGGCGCATTCTGTCCGCAGCCTATCGACGCTCGACTCGGTCATCAATGGTTTGGCGCTCAGTCCCGATGGCGGCCGGCTGTTCGCGGCGCGCCCGGACCAGCCGCCGATGATGTTGGATATCGTCAGCGGCCTGGCGTTCAGCTCGCAGTAGTCGCCAAAGGCGTGATCCGGCCCCGTTGGCGTTAGCTTAAGTGCGGCCACGCCCGCTCAATGCCCAAACCGCCTGAAGGACCCAGCGGGATCGCGCCTGCAACCCCCAAAGAGCTAGGGCAGGTGCGCTCCCACAATAGACAACCGTGCTGGTAAATTGTAGGAGCGCCTTGCAGGCGCGATTGGCGGCAGCCCCATCGCCGTCATTTGCATCAATTCTGGGCAGCGCCTCGTTAAGTTAAGGTCTATGCCCCACGCGCTGTTTGTGCTCGCGGTCGGCGTTGCGCGTGTCACCGAGGGGCACTGGCCCGATTGGCGCCTGCTGGGAGAAGTTGATTACCTCCCATACCTGGGCCCGGCCGGCGCGTTTTTGCTGTGGCTGCTCACCTTTGGCTTGGGCGAAGAAATCGGCTGGCGTGGCTATGCCCTGCCGCGGCTGCAGAAGAACCACAGCGCTTTGACGGCCACCCTGATCGTGGGCGGCCTGTGGGCGCTCTGGCACTTGCCCGCCTTTTTCTATCGGGAGACCTATTTGGCCATGGGCCTCACCGCCGGCCTGCCTCTCCTGTTCATGTCCATCCTGGCCGCCTCCATTGTGTTCACCTGGATTTACAACGGCACCCGCGGCAGCTTGCTGATGGTCATCGTATTTCACGCCCTGTTCGACTTTCTGTCCGTGTCCCAGGCCGGCGGGCAAAGCGCCGCCATCATCATGAGCGCGGCGGTGACAATTTGGGCCGTGCTGATCATCGTCTTATTCAAGCCCGCCAACCTGTCGCGGCAAATCAGGCGTGCGGATGCTTAATCACGAACACGGGAAGCCCCGCGAAAGGCGCATTGGCCGCATTGGCCGCATTGCCGCCGGCAGCGCCGAGCGCCGCCTCGCAGCCGCCACCGCCTTCGCTCGGCCTTTCATCGACAGACCTCCCAGGTTTCCGCGAAGCGCCTGGCAGGTCTTAACATTGGAGCCCCCAATGAAAAAACACTCCCTCTCCACTGATTAATCAAGGCGCGACCGACCGCGTTGCGGCCGGCTGAGGCGTGTTTCTTATCGCAATGCTAACTAATACGCGTGGCCATTTCTGACCAGGGCGAGGAAGATGGCAGCAGGGGCTGCACCGTCACCCTAGAGTTTTGCTGATTCCATTGGCAGCACAACCTGGCCCTTCGGCCGTTTTCATTGACCCCGCAATTCGACATAATGTGCTATTCTGTGGCATAGTCTTGCATGGCATCGTCCTAAATATCCAGGACAGCGCCGCCTGCCAACGCGACGCCACAGGCAAGTTCACGGCTGGCAATTGGGGATCGTGATAATCGAAAGGCGAACGTGATAGCAATTTGCCCCTACTGCCACGGCACGCTGCCGCGCCACGTGAGCCGAGCCACGCACTACGCCACTTGCACGGTTCTCGCCAATTGCCTGGAGCCGGCCTCCCCATTCCCCAGCGGCATCCGGATCAGCGAAGCCGAGAAGGCATCCCGAGCCAAACTACGGCACCCAATCGTCCTGGTCCGCGCCCGCATAAAGCCGAAGAAGCATGGCTGAAGCCGCCCACCCGGGCCGCGTTTCATTTCGGCCCTATAATCCCCCTTTCTTCCACCTCTGGGAAACCCAGTGCCCAATCGCCACCGCATTGCCACGCTATTCATCTGTGCTGCCGGGCTTACGCTGAGTCTGCCTGTCCATCCGACTTTAGCAGCGCCGGCGGCAGTCAGCTTCACCGTCAACAGCTCGCTGGACCAAATCGACAATAACGTGGGTGATGGCGTGTGCCTGACCACCAGTGGCACCTGCACCCTGCGGGCCGCCGTGATGGAGGCCGATGCGGCCAGCGGCGCGGGCGCGACCATCACGCTGCCGGCTGGTCTTTATAGCCTGATCATCCCAGCGTCTGGCGCCGACGGCCCGCAAAACGGCGACCTCAACCTGACCACGCCGGACGGCGGCCATCCGGTCATCAGCCTGGTGGGCGCGGGCGCGGCCAGCACGATTATTGACGCCAATCAAATCGATCGCGTCTTGATCATCGGCTTGAATCGCACGGCCATGATTAGCGGGCTTACGCTGCGCGATGGGTACATCGCGGGCTCAATTGGCGGCGGCATCGCTAACGAAGGTAATCTGACTCTGGACCACACCACCGTGACCGGCAATCAATCGGTCGTATGGGGTGGCGGAATCTGGAACCGTGGGCTCTTGACTGTGACCAATAGCACGATTGGACCCTACAACACGGCGCCAGTGGGCGGTGGCATTTTTCTCAGCCAGGGTATCGTCACCTTGGACCGCAGCACCGTTTATAGCAACACCGCCCAAAATGGGGCGGGCATATACAATTATGTCAGCCAAGGCCTGTACCTGATTAACAGCACGGTCAGCCACAATACAGCGGCCACGAATGGCGGCGGCATCTACAATCATGGCATTACCAACGTCTACAACTCGACCATTGTCTTTAACAGCGCCGACACCGCGGCGATTAGCTCTAGCGCCGCCGGGGGCGTGTTCAGCGACAACGCCGGCACCTTTAACCTGCGCAACACGCTCCTGGCCGGCAACAATGTCGCGGTTGATCGCACCCCATCGGACTGCGCCGGAACCATCCACTCCTACGGTTTCAACCTGTTTGGCGAAAATCCGCCGTGCACGCTGGGCAGCGGCGACGGCGCCTGGGACGTGGTCAACTCACTCTTCCTGATTGGCCCCTTGCAATCCAACGGCGGCCCGACCCTCACACACGCGCTGCTGGCGGGCAGCAACGCCATCGACAACGGCGACCCGGCGCTGGGCTGTGTCGGCCCAAGCGACCTGCTGGCCACGGACCAGCGCGGCCTGCCACGCGTGGTAGGGGCAAGCTGCGACGTCGGCGCATTTGAGTTTCTGCCCCCAACACTGTATTTGCCCCTCGCGCGGAAATAAGAGCAAGAACAGTTTTCCCGCCCCTATCCGAACCCGAGCAGATGGCGCTAATCGTCCGTGGCCGCGCGCTACGTCCGGATAACTGATTAATCAAGGCGCGACAGACCTGCCCGGCCGCTGCTTTGTCGGGCTCGAGCCACCATAAGAGCCTTCGCCGCATTGCCGCCGGCAGCGCCGAGCGCCGCCTAAGCCTCGAAGCAGCCGCAGCCTTCACACGGCATTTCATCGACAGACCTGCCAGGTTTCCGCGAAGCGCCTGGCAGGTCTTAACATTGAAGTCCAACGTAAAAACCCCTGGTCGCGCCGCGACCCTCGGCGTCTGCTCAACCGCCGATGCGCCCGCCACGCCACTCGCCCATCGCGAAGGTTGAATCGGAGACTTTAAATAAGAGGCACCCCCTTCCCCCAGGCGGCCGTAGGTCCCCGAAGCGAAGCGCAGGGGAGTGGAATGGGGGCGGCTCACAAGGGTAGGTTTTTCTGTACCGGCGGCTGTGTTCGCTAGCCCCGCCTGGAGCTTCCGGTCTACGACCGGGTGCGCTCCGGGCTAGCAGGTGCGCCGGCTATCGCCGGCTAAATTGGCCGTGTCGACGCCATAGCTGGCGATAGCCAGCGCACTTGTGGAGCCCGGGATGCAAGGCC
>JAYTFQ010000840.1:0-4216 GCA_043734225.1 Anaerolineales bacterium
CAAGCCATGCAGCGCGGCCTGGTCAGCCACCAGACCGGTCAGGCGAGTATCGCCGTTGTCTTCCAGGGTGACGGCCAGGTCGCCAAACCAGGCTCCCCAGTCATCACCCAGGTGTCCCCGGAGGCGAATTTCATACTGTCCGGGCTTGTCCATGACCAGAGAATACAAATGAAAGTGATGAGAGGTCGTCATCACAAGTGATGATTTGTTGAATTGGGAGGCTGGGAGATGGAGAGAGCCTGGCGGGGGCGCGTCTCTTGGCTCGCGAGGGCGTGCCATAGCCGGGGTGGTGTTGGGGGTGCGAGGCGGTTACAAACCGAGTTCTTCCGCCCGGCGGACGGCCGCCCTGCGGTTGTTTACCCCCAACTTGCTGAATATGCTCTGGGTATGGGTCCGCAGCGTGCTCAAGGACACACTCAATTGTGAAGCAATTTCGGGGCCGTTCAACTCGGTTCGGAGCAGCGCCATCACTTCCAACTCTCGTTCACTCAGCGGCTCGATCCAGGCTTCGGTGGCGGGTGTTTTGGTCAGCCCCGCTGCCGGGGCCGCCGCCGCCCCAAAGGCAGCTAACAGCTTCCCGACGTAGCTCAGATAGGCACTGTCTCGGGCCGCCTTCCGCAGCAGGGCCGCCATGGACGGCCCTTCGTCGACAAACGTGCGGATGAAGCCGCCCGGCTCGGCCAGCGCCAGCGCCTCCCGCAGCACCGCCAGCGCTTGATCGTTTTCGCCGTGGGCCTGGAGCGCGAGCGCTTGCAGCACGAGCACCTGGAGCCGTTCATCCGCCCAGTCTTTGGCCTGTGCCTGCTGCCGCGCCGGCGCCAGCACCGCCAGCGCCGCGGACGGGTCGCCTTGGGCCAGGTGTACCCGCGCCTGGCTGAGTGGGTATTTATAGGCCTCAGCCAGATGAGCGGCGGCCGCCGGTTGGCCCTGGCGCAGCCAGGTGAGCACCTGGGCCGTCGCCAGCGCCGGCATCCAGTAGGCGAGGTGATGCTCGCGCGCGGACTCGCCGGCCGCGGCAAGAAGCGTGGCCGCGCCGGCCACATCGCCCCGGGCCAGTTTCAGGCGCGCGAGCATTAAGTCGGTGGCGACGTATTGATACATCGGCACCGACCGCTGCAACAAGGGGATAGACTGCTGCAGGTGCTGCTCGGCGGCCTGCAGGTCATTCCATTCGTAGCAGATCCGGGCCAGGCCCAGATGCGCGACGCCCGCCTCCGTGCGCGGCGGTTCACCGACCAACTGAATGATGTGCCGGTGGGTCTGGGCTGCTAGCGGCAACTGGTTGTCGGTTTCCTGGATGGTCGCCAGGCCCCCAGCGGCCCATATGTAAACAACCGTATTCCCGCAAGCCTGGCTGGTCGCCATGGCTTCGGTATAGGCTCGGCGGGCCGCGGCGCGGTTGCCTTGGAGCTGATAGGCCCATCCCAGAATCCAGGTGGTGGTGGTCCGAACCGTCAAGTTGTCCGGGTGCAGATACTCCAGGGCGCGCTGCGACTGGGCCAGCATGGGCTCGACCTGGTTCGCAGCGGCGGCCATCAAAGCCCGGATGGCGGCAATATATCCGATAAGGTTGCTGGTTTGGTCATCGGGTTCAGCACTGTGTGAAGCGAGGGCGGTTTCAGCCGCCTGGAGTTTTGGTTCGACGCCGCTCAGTTGGCCGGTCATCGATAACGCCAGGGCGTACATCACGCCCAGCGAGGGACTGGCCTGCTGGACGGACGTGGGCAGCGACTCCAGCCATTTCAGCACCGGGGCTACCGCGCCACGAAAGTGCAGGGGCATCCCCCTGCCTTCCACCAGGCGCGCGGCGCGCTCGACATCATGGGCGGCCGCCGCATGTTGAAACGCTTCTATTTCGAGACCGTTGTCTTCAAACCACTGGCTGGCGCGTTGGTGCAACTCGGCGATCATCCCGCTCGCATCGGCTGTGCCTGGGCCGGCGCTGGATGGCAGCCGCTGCCGCAGCAAATCGGCAAACAAGTGATGATAGCGATACCAGCGGCGCTCGCCGTCTAGCGGAACGATAAACAGATTGGCGCGTTCGATGGCTTGCAGGGTGGCTTGTCCAGAACCAACCGGGGCGAGCAGGACAGCGTCACACAGCGGGCCGCACAGGCGGTCAAGGATAGAGGTCTGCCTCAAGAACGCCTGGACGGTTTCGGACTGCTGTTGCAGGACTTCTTCTACCAGGTAGTCCAACACAAAACGGTGGCTGCCGGTGAACGACTGGATAAAGCCGGTCACATCCGGCTGCCCCTGCATCGACAGTGCAGCGAGCTGCAGGCCGGCAATCCAGCCCTCGGTGCGGGCTTCCACGGCGGCGATGTTGGCCGGCGAGAGGTGGAGCCCCATGACCGAGTTGAGAAATTCGGCGGCTTCGGCCGGCGTGAAGCGCAGGTCGGCAGCGCGCAGCTCGGTGAGCTGGCCGCGGGCGCGCAGCCGGGCCAGGGGGAGCTGAGGATCTTCGCGGGTTGTAATGACCAGCTGCATCTTGGGCGGCAGGTGCGCCAGCAGGAAAGTAAGGATGTCGTCAACGGACGTTGACGCGCCAGCCGGTTTGGACTCGATCACGTGATAGTCGTCCAGGACGAGGATAAAAGGGTCCGGGAGGGCGGCCATCTCATTAAGCAGGGCGGTCAGAATCGATTCACTGGGCGGCGGCGGCGAGGACCCCAGGGCGCTCAACAGCCCCGCGCCAAGATCCGGCGCAATCGTCTGCACAGCGGCGACCAAATAAGTTAAAAAGCGGGCCGGGTCGCTATCGCCTTCGTCCAGAGAAAGCCAGGCGGCTTTAGTCAAAGGATGAAGAAGGAGAGAACCTTCATCCCTTTGATGGACCCATTCGCTGATGAGGGTGGTTTTGCCGAAGCCGGCCGGGGCGGAGATGAGCGTCACGCCGGGCGCGCGCAGCAGCCCGACATTCAACCGCTCGATGAGGCGGGAGCGCCGGACGACCTTGGGCCGAGACGGGGGGAAATAGAGCTTGGTGGCCAGGAGAGCGGTCGCCATCGCTCCAGTATATCTGCTAAAAAATGTATGCGGGTGTGCGGGTGTGTGGGGCGTGGGGCCACAGGCGTTAACTTAACAGGTCGCCGACCGCAATTGACCCAGATGGCGGCGATGGGGCTGTCGCCAATCGCGCCTGCAGGGCGCTCCCACAATAGACAACCATACTGGTTTAATGGGGGAGCGCACCTGCCCTGGTACTCTGTCAAGGCAAATAGTTGTTCATAGCCAGGCGAGGCCCATCCCCTACGGGGCGCTGCGCGTCGCGCGGGCGGGACAATTAGCTCACTGACACAATCACACACGGATATTACGGGCCGGCAAGAAAAGGTTATACGAACACTGTACGAGCGTGGTGGAAGCGCCTAGAATAACGGGCATGAATCGTGATACGCTCCGCACCGTCGTCAACCTGCTGGCCGTGATCGTCACCCTCGCCGTCAATGGCCTATCCGAGTCCCTGCCGCTGAATGGCGTCACCTCCAAGGCCATCTCCGATGGCTTCAAGGTCCTGTTTGTGCCGGCCGCCTACGTCTTCTCCATCTGGGGCCTGATCTATCTGGGGCTGCTGGCCTTCGCCGTCTATCAAATCCTGCCCGGCCAGCGCGCCAACCCGCGCCTGCGCCGGGTGGGCTACTGGTTCGCGCTGAGCTGCGCGCTCAACTGCCTGTGGATCGTGCTGTGGCACTATTTGCTGTTCCCGGCCACCATCGTGGTCATGCTGGCGCTGCTGGGCACGCTCATTGTCATCTATCAGCGCCTGGAGATCGGCCGGGGCGCGCCGGCCGCCGGCGCCGCCGGCTGGTTGGTGGCGCTGCCGTTCAGCCTGTACCTGGGCTGGATCAGCGTGGCCACCATTGCTAACGCCGCCGATGTGCTCGACAGCCTGGGCTATACGGGCGCGCCCATCGGCCCGCAGGCCTGGGCGGTGATCCTGCTGCTGGCCGGGCTGGTGCTGGCGGCGCTGATGGCCTTCCGCTGCCGCGACCTGGCCTACGGCCTGGTGGTGGTGTGGGCCTTCGCCGGCATTGCGATCAAGCAGAGCGACACGCCGCTGGTGGCCGGCGCCGCGTGGACACTGGCCGGGGCGGTGCTGGTGGTGCTGATCGTGGAATTCATCCTGGCGCGCCGCCCGCGCCGGCTGGCCCCGGCACGCTAGCCCGCCGCAAATGGCGGCGATGGGGCCGCCGCCAATCGCGCCTGCAAGGCG
>JAYTFQ010000841.1:0-2253 GCA_043734225.1 Anaerolineales bacterium
CGCCACCGGCCGCCACCAGGCGCAGCCGCGGCAGGCGCGCGGCCAGGTCCGGGGCGCATTGCAGCAGGGCGCGCAGCAGCGCCGGCAGCACCACCGCCAGCCGCGTCACCTGCTGGCGGGCCAGCGCATCCACCAGCCGGGCCGGGTCGCGCGCCACAGCCTCGGGCACCAGCAGCAGCGGCACGCCGGCCAGCAGCGGCGCGAAGATTTCCACCACCGCGTCCACAAAGTTCAGCGAGGTTTTGTGCGCCGCCACCTCGCCCGGCGCGAAGGGGCAGTTGTCCCACACCCATTGGCAGTGGTTCACCGCGCCCCGCTGTGTCGCCAGCACACCCTTGGGCCGGCCCGTGGAGCCGGAGGTGTAAATGAGATAGGCGGGCGCGTCCGGCGGGATGGCCAGGCCCAGGTTGGCGCTGGAATAGCCGCTGCAGGCGCTGAGAGGAATGGTTGGCGTGGAGTGGCCGGCGGGCAGGGGGCTGGGGTCGGCCGCAATGATCACCCCCGTCGCCCCGCTATCCACGAGCATGTCGCGCAGTCGCTCGGCCGGGTAAGCCGGGTCCAGCGGCAGATAGGCCGCGCCGGCCTTCAGCACGCCCAGCAGCGCGGCCATCTGCTCAAACGACCGCTCCAGGCACACGCCCACCACGGCGCCCAGCCCCAGCCCCAGTTGGCGCAGGTGGCGGGCGATTTGGTTGGCGCGGGCGTTGAGGGCCGTGTAGCTCAGTGCCTGGTCGCCGGCCAGCAGCGCCGGCGCGGCCGGTGTGCGCGCCGCCTGGGTCTCAAACAGCTCGGCCAGGCTGGCCGCCGGGTAGGGGCGGGCGGTGTCGTTCCAATCGAACAGCATCTGCCGGCGCTCGGCGTGGTCCAGCAGCGGCAGGCTCAGGATGGGCTGGTCGGGGTCGGCGGCGATGGCGCGCAGCAGGTTGGTGTAGTGCCGCAGCAGGCGGGCGGCGCTGGCCGGCTCGAACAGATCGGTGTTGTACTCCACGATCAGCCGCTCGGGCTGGTTGGCCTGCGCCCGGCCGCGCTTCGTGTCCAGCACCGTCAGGGTCAGGTCGAACTGGGCCGCGCCGCGGTCCAGCGCCACATAGTCGCTGCGCAGGCCGCGCAGGGAGTTGGCGGGCAGGGGCACATTGATGTGGTTGAACATCACCTGCGCCAGCGGGCCGCGGCTCAGGCTGCGCTCCGGGTTGAGCTCGGCCACCAACTGCGCGAAGGGCTGGTCTTGATGGGCATAGGCTTCCAGCGACACTTGCCGCACACGCGCCAGCGCGGCGCGAAAACTGGGGTTGCCGCTCAGGTCAGTGCGCAGGATCAGGGTGTTGACGAACGGGCCGATGAGCCCTTCCACATCCACGTCGCGCCGGTTGGCAATCGGCAGGCCCACGGCCACATCCGTCTGGCCGGTGTAACGCAGCAGCAGCACTTGAAAAACGGCCTGCAAGATCATGGACAGCGTGGCGCTGGCCGGCTGGCACAGCGCCCGCAGCCGGCCCAGCACGTCCGGGTGCAGCTCGGCGCTGGCCAGCGCGCCGTGATAGGTCTGCACGCCCGGGCGCGGGTGGTCCAGCGGCAGCTCCAGCACCGTCAGCCCGGCCAGCTTTTGGCGCCAGTAGATCAGGTCGCCCGCCCGCACCGCCCCGGTCTGCGCCGCGCGCTGCCAGGCGGCGTAATCGCCAAACTGCATCGGCAACGGCGGTAGTAGGGGCCGCTCCGCGCCCAAGTGTCCGCCCTCCTGGGCCGCTTGTTGGGGCCGCTCTGCGCCTGTGTGTGCGCCCTCTTGTTGGGCTGCACCCGCATGGCCGCCATCCTGGGCCGCCTGTGGGGGCCGCTCCGCGCCTATGTGTGCGCCCTCTTGTTGGGCTGCACCCGCATGGCCGCCATCCTTGGCCGCCTGTTGGGGCCGCTCCGCGCCAATGTGTGCGCCCTCTTGTTGGGCCGCCTGTTGGGGCCGCTCCGCGCCTACGTGTGCGCCCTCCGCCTGTCCGCCGCGCGCGGCCTGATACATGGTAATGATCTCGCGCGCCAGCACACCCATCGACCAGGCATCGGCAACGATGTGGTGCAGCTCGAACAGCAGCACCTGGTCCTCGGCGCTGAGCCGGAAGGTGGTGGCGCGCAGCAGCGGGCCGCGGGCCAGGTCGAACGGCTGGCGGGCCGCGGCGTCCGCGCCCGCCAGAGCCTCGGCCCGGGCATCGCCGCCGGCCGCATCTTCGCCCCTGGAGGCATCGCCGTCAGCGCCATCGTCGTCCG
>JAYTFQ010000842.1:0-3373 GCA_043734225.1 Anaerolineales bacterium
GCCACGACATCCATTTCCGCCGGTCGTTTCAATGAGACTGACGAGCTCCTTGGCCCTTCATCATCGCTTCATCACCTTCGCCGTGTATCCGGCCAGCGCCAACGATAGCAGTTGAAAGGTGTTTTCCCAATCGGCGGTGCGGGCCAGCGCGGCCGGGCTGTGCAGGTAGCGGGCCGGCACCGAGACCGAGGCCACCGGCACGCCGGCGCGGGTTTTTTGGATGGCGGCGGCATCGGTGCCGCCGCCGCCCGGCTGGCGAATTTGATAGGGCAAATGGGCGTCTTCGGCCGTACGGCGCAGATAGTCCACCAGGCGCCGGTCGGAGATGGTGTGGGCATCAGCCAGGTAGATGACCGGACCCTGGCCCAGGCGGGCGTTGTATTGGGTATTCTCGCGGCCGCGGCTGTCGGGCAGGTCATTGGAGGGCGTGCAGTCCAGCGCGATGGCGGCCTGCGGCTCAACGGCGTAGCCGGCCACCCGCGCCCCGCGCAGACCCACCTCTTCCTGAACGGTGAAGGCGGCGTGCAATTCCACCGGATACGGCCCGCCGCGCAGCAGGCCGATCAACGAGGCGCAGCCCAGGCGGTCGTCCAGCGCTTTGCCGCGCACTGCGGTGGCACGGCCATCGCCGTCTGCCAAAACCGCAAACTCGGTGGCGAAGGTGGCGCGCTCGCCCAGCGGCACCTGGCGCCGGGCCGCTTCCTGGCTGCCGGCTCCAATATCGATGCGCATCTGGCTGGGACGCACCGGCGTCTCGCGCCGCTCGCCGCTGAGCAGGTGCATCGGCGCGGCGCCGATGATGCCCGGCAGCCGGCGCGGGCCGATGATGACCGCCTTGCCCAACAGCGTGTTTTCGTTCACGCCGCCGACCACGTCGAAGCGCAGGCTGCCGTCGGAGTCGTGGTCCACGATCATCAGCCCGACTTCGTCCATGTGCGCGGCCAGCAGCAGGCGCGGAGCCGAGCGACCCTTGGCGGCGTGCTGCACGGCCAGCACGTTGCCGAGCGCATCGACCTTCACCTGGTCGGCATACGGCCCAATAGCATCCAGCACCAGCTTGCGCACCGCGCCCTCATCGCCGGAGACGGCGGCGGCATTGGACAGGACCCGCAGCAGTTCCAGGTCGGGTTTGGCGCGGGCGCGGCTGGGCGTCGTTTGCTTGGGCATGCGTCGTTTCAGCTCAATCCAGGCTCAGGCTGTTTAGAAAGCCGTCGTCCAGGCTGGCGGCGAATTCGGCCAGCAGCCGGCCGGTGCGGGTGATGTCTTTGAGGGCTGCCACCTCCACCGGGGTGTGCATGTTGCGCACCGGGATGCTGACGACCATGGTGGGAATGCCCTGGCGCGCCACCTGCATGGCGAAGGCATCCGTGCCGGAGTGACCGGGCATGACCTCAATCGTAAACGGTATCTCGGCCCGGGCAGCGCAGGCTTTGAAGGCGGCGTGCAGGCCGGAGTGGATGTTCGGCCCCAGGCCCAGCGCCGGGCCGCCACCCACGGGCAGGGTGCGATGGGAGAACTCGCGGGTGTTGAAGTCCGCGCCGTAGGTGACGTCGACGGCCACGGCCAGGTCCGGCTTTAGGCTGTAGGCCGAGGTGCTGGCGCCGCGCAGCCCCACTTCTTCCTGCACGGTGGCCACGGCGTACACGTCCCAAATGGGCGGCCGGCCCTGGAGCGTTTCCAGGCAGACGGTGAGCGCCGCCACCGAAGCGCGGTTGTCCAGGCTCTTGGCCGCGATGTGCTCGTTGAGCAGCTCCACCGGCGGCTGGGCGAACGAGACCAGGTCTCCGACCGAAACACATTTGGCCAATTGGGCGGCGGTCAGCCCGGTATCCACCAGTAGCTCAGCCAGCGGGACGACGTTCTCGCGGCGAGTCTTGGGCAGCAAGAAGGCCGGCGGCGCGACGATCAGGCCGGGCAGGTCTTGGCGGCCGTGCACGGTTACCAGTTGGCCGGGCAGCACGCGCGGATCAATGCCGCCCAGATGCGACACGCGCAGAAACTCGCCCTCGCGGCGCGTGACCAGCATGCCGATGGCATCCATGTGGGCGGCCAGCATCAACCGCGGGCGCGGCGCCGAGCCGTGCCCGTGGCGCACCGCCCACAGCGTGCCCAGCCGATCCTGGTGTACTTCATCGGCGCGCGCGGCCCAGGCCGGGCGGATGACGGCGGCGGCCGGGCCCTCGTAGCCGGAGAGGCCGGCAGCGGCCGAGAGCGATTTTAGGTGCGCGAGCACGTCCAGGGTCATGGCCGGGTTCAGGGCGTGCTGGCGAGGGTGGGGGTGGCCGTGGCGGTGGCGGTGGGCGTGTCCGTCGGCGGCGCCAGGGTTAGGGTGGGCGTGGCGGTCGGCACAGCCGTTGGCGGCACCGGCGTGTGGGTGGGCGTGCTTGTCGGCGTGGCCGAGGGCGGCGGCACGGTGAAAGTCGCGGTGGGCGGCACTGGGGTGTGCGTCGCCGTGGGCGGCAGCAGGGTAAACGTCGCGGTCGGCGGCACCAGGGTCGGGGTGGGCGTGGGCGTGAAGGTGACCGTGGCCGAGGCGGTGGGCGTTAGCGTGCCGGTGGGCGTGAGCGTGGCAGTGGCGCTGGGCCGGACGGTGACGGTGCCGCTGGGCGTGGGCGACGGCGCGTTGGTGGGCGTGCGCGTGGGCGGCACGAACTGGGTGGGCGTGGCGAACAGGGTGGCGCTGGGCGCGGCCGGACTGGCGGTGAGCATGACGGTGGGGCTGCCGGTGCCCGTCGGCTGGCCGGTGACGGTGGCCAGCAGTGTGGCGGTGGGGCGGCCGTTGGGGGCCGCCGGCGCCAGGGATAGCGCGATGAAGCCGGCGCAATAGCACGGCAGGGTCAAGAGTATGATGCCGGTCAGGATGGAATAGGTCCTGCGCCGGGCAGGGTTGGCGCCGTACTCACCAGCCATAATCGTCCAGTTACAACACAGTCCGTGTCGGAATCGCTTGGCCCCGGCAAATTGGGGGTTTTTGTGGGCTCGGTTCGGGATGATAACAGAGATGGCAGGGCCGGGCAAGTGAAGGCGGCGAGGGTAGCAGGGCTTTTCCAAAGTCGCGTCGGGCGACTGAAGTCGCTGCAACTAAGGCACAAAGCCCGCCTGCGCGGGCTGAGTCTGCGCATCTCCAGTCGGCGGAGGCCGATTTCGTGCTCATGTAGCCGCGGTTTCCAACCGCCGGGCACGGACGGCCCAAAGAGTCATGGAAAAATGGAAAAGCCCTGGGGGCTGGCGGGTGGACGCACCACTGCCGCGGAAACACCGTTGGGGCCGCTATGCGCACACAGGTCGGGGACCGGGGCGGACACATAGGTCCGCCCCTACTTATGTCTATGCGGGGAGTGTGCTGGGGGGTATCTGTTTTTAAAGCGGCGCA
>JAYTFQ010000843.1:0-3892 GCA_043734225.1 Anaerolineales bacterium
GCCGGCCTATCGCGCGCCATTGAAGCCGGCGCGGCGCGCGTGGTCATCGGCACCGCCGCCGTCGAGCAGCCCGAGTTGGTGGATTGGGCGCTGCAAACCTTTGGCCCTGAGCGTGTGGCGGCCGGCATTGATGCCTGGGGCGGGCAGGTGCGCGTGCGCGGTTGGACGGGCGACGGCGGCCTGACCGCCCTGGATTTGGGCCGGCGCATGCGCGGCCAGGGCGTGGAATACTGTATCTTCACCGATGTGGAGCGCGACGGCCTGGGCGGCGGTGTCAACTTGGCGGCTACCGTTGAACTGGCGGCGGCCACCGGTCTGCGGGTTATTGCTTCTGGCGGCATCGCCCAGGCCGGCGACGTGGCCGGCGTGCGCGAAGCTGGCCTGGCAGGTGTCATCATCGGCCGGGCGCTGCACGATGGGCGGATTCGGTTGCAGGAGGTGTTAAGTGATCGCGATCGTGGACTATAAAGCCGGTAATCTCACATCAGTTAAACGGGCTCTGGAACACCTGGGGCTGGAAGGCTACGTCACCCCTGACCCGGACGTCGTCCGGCGCGCTGAGCGCATCATCTTCCCGGGTGTCGGCCACGCCGGCACTGCTATGTCCGTGCTCAAAGCGCGCGGGCTCGATCAGGCGCTGCGCGAAGCCTATGAGCGCGGCACGCCCATCCTGGGCACCTGCGTCGGCGCGCAGATTATCCTGTCGCATTCGGAAGAAGGCGATACCACTTGTTTGGGGCTGATGGCCGGCGACTGCCAGCGCTTCCGCCCGGCCGATCCGGCGCTGAAAGTGCCGCACATGGGCTGGAACAATGTCAGCCTGCTGTCCGGCCGCAACCACCCCGTGCTGCGCGGCCTCCCGAATGGGGCCGAGTTCTACTTTGTGCATTCCTATTATTTGCGCCCGGCGGACTCGGCGGATGTATTGGCCACTTCCGAGCACGGCGTGACCTTTCCCGCCATTGTCGGCCACCGCAATCTCATTGCCACGCAGTTCCACTCGGAAAAGAGCGGGCCGGTGGGCCTGGCGATCTTGAGCAATTTCGCCCAGTGGAGCGGCGCATGCTGAGCAAACGCCTGATTTCCTGTCTGGATGTGCGCAACGGCCGCCTGGCCAAGAGCGTGAAGTTTGTGGACACGCGCGACATCGGCGACCCAGTGGAGACGGCCCGCCGTTACTACGACGCCGGTCTGGACGAGCTGGTTTTTTACGACATCACCGCTTCCAGCGACGACCGCGATATCATGATCGACGTCGTCAGCCAGGTGGCGTCACAGGTGTTCATCCCCTTCTCTGTCGGCGGCGGGCTGCGCAGCGTGGCGGATTGCAGCCGGGTGCTGCTGGCCGGGGCCGAGAAGGTGAACGTCAACAGCGCCGCGGTCAAGAACCCGCAGCTCATTGCGGAGGCCTCGCTGGCCTTTGGCGCGCAGTGCGTGGTCCTGTCCATGGACGTCATCCGCGTGCCGGTCACGTCAGGCATACCCTCCGGCTACGAAATTGTCATCAATGGCGGCCGCGCGCCGATGGGGCTGGATGCGGTGGCCTGGGCCAAACAGGCCGAAGCGCTCGGCGCCGGCGAGATTGTGGTCAATTCGATTGACGCCGACGGCACCCGTCAGGGCTATGAAATCAATCTCACCCGCCGGATCGCCGACGCGGTTACCATTCCCGTCATCGCCTCGGGCGGCGGCGGCCTGCCAGAGCATCTGTATGAAGTGCTGACCGACGGTCACGCCGACGCGGCCCTGGTGGCCTCCATGCTGCACTTTGGCGAATACAGCGTGGCCGAGATCAAGGACTATCTGCTGGGCCGCGGGCTTAAGATGCGCTACACCGCCGGCCAGGCCGTGGCCAGAGCGGCGGATTGAGGGAACCAGACAGTGGCTAAACTAATCCTGGTGCGGCACGCGGCGCCGGCCACCGATGCCTGCGTGGCGCCCAACCAATGGCCGCTCTCCGAAGCCGGCCGGGCCAGCGCCCACGCCCTGGCCCAGGCCCTGGCCCCGTACTGGCCGGCGGTGCTGGTCTCCAGCCGGGAGGCCAAGGCCGCCGAGACCGCCGCGCTGCTGGCCCGCGAGCTGGGCACGCGCTACACCACGGCCCTTGGCCTGCAAGAGCACAGCCGCGCCAGCCTGGGTTGGGTCAGTGACGCGGAGTTCCAGGCCGGGATGGCGGCCTTGTTCGCCCGGCCGAGCGAGGTTGCCTTTGGCGACGAAAGCGCTGATCAAGCCTATGACCGTTTCCACACGGCGCTTAACGGTGTGCTAGGGCTCTTCCCCGACCAGAATGTGGCGGTTGTCACGCATGGAACGGTCATGACCCTGCTGATCACTCGCGCCCAGTCTGGCCCAACGTTGGACCCGCTCGCCTTTTGGCAGCGGCTGGGTCTGCCGGCCGTGGCGGTGCTCGGCCGGCCGGATCTGGCGCTGGAACAACTGATTGAAAAGGTGGATGCGGATGGACATTAAGTGGGATGAGCATGGCCTGGCGCCGGCCGTGGTGCAGGCGGCCGGCAGCGGCGAGGTGCTGATGGTGGCCTGGATGAACGCCGAGTCGCTGCGCCTGACCCAGGAAACGCGCCAGGCCTGGTTTTGGAGCCGCAGCCGGGCCGAGTTGTGGCACAAAGGCGCCACCAGCGGCAACACCATGCTGGTAGAGGAGATCCGGGTGGATTGCGACGCCGATACCCTTTTGCTGCGGGTGCAGGCCGCCGGCCCGGCTTGCCACACTGGTGAACGCACCTGTTTTTATCGCCCATTGGAGGCAGTCGCGTGACACTCAATCAACTGTTTGAACTGGTGCGCAGCCGGCGCGAGAACGCCCCGGCCGGCTCATACACGGCCAAACTATTCGCGGCTGGCGAGGATGAGATGGTCAAAAAGGTGGGAGAAGAGGCCATTGAGGTGGTTTTGGCCGTCAAGGGGCAGGGCAATCAGCGTGTGGTGGAAGAAATGGCCGACTTGTACTATCACAGCCTGGTGCTGCTGGCCTCGCGCGGCCTCAACCTGGCAGACGTTGAAGCCGAATTGGAGCGCCGCCACAGCGCTCTGGCGAACCCACCTATGGCCCAAACGGGTTAAGTTACTTTAATCACATATGGGTACTTTGCCCTATGATTGCCTCGCGGGACTGTATGAAGTTGCCCAATGACAGACTTTACCTAACGGTCTAGACTATTGCGCACCAGAGCACAATAGATCATGAACATCTTCTTTCTCGGCCTCGTCGTTATTGTCGTCCTTATTGGGGTTCTCGTTGAGAACCCATTTACGGTTGGGATGGTTGCGATCCGACACGAGTAAGAAGTCAGCAAGAGTAACAGTCGATCACAGAGCCGCCCAACCAGTGGGCGGCTCTTTTGTTACCAGCCAGGGGTTTGTGGATGCGTTACGAGATTTAGGAGGACTGCCATGAAACGTACAGGTGCGCAAATCGTTTGGGAATGTCTGGTTCGTCTGGGCGTGGAGACCGTTTTCGGCTACCCGGGCGGCGCCATCCTGCCGACCTACGACGCCATGCTCGACTACCCCATCCATCATGTTTTGGTCCGCCACGAGCAGGGCGCCACCCACATGGCCGATGGCTTCGCGCGCGCCTCGGGCAAGGTCGGCGTCGCCATAGCCACCTCCGGCCCCGGCGCCACCAACATGGTCACCGGCATCGCCACCGCCATGCTGGATTCGTCGCCCATCGTCTGCATCACCGGCCAGGTTGGAAGCCGTCTCATCGGCACGGATGCCTTTCAGGAAACCGACGTCACCGGAGTCACCCTGCCCGTGACCAAGCACAATTACCTGGTTACCCGGCCCGAAGATATTGCCCGCACCTTTCGCGAGGCCTTCTACATCGCCCAGAGCGGCCGGCCCGGCCCGGTGCTGATCGACATTACCA
>JAYTFQ010000844.1:0-4790 GCA_043734225.1 Anaerolineales bacterium
ACCCAATTCGGCCAAAACATCCTTGTTCACAGCGCAGTGTCCACGCCGCCCGGCTGAGCACAAACGATTTCTATGGATAAAAATGATTCTCGGGGCCCGGCCGTGGCGGACTATTTTTTGACAACAAATGGCAACAAAGGCAGCCGCGAACGGCCTATATTGGCGGCATGCGCCGAATTGTCCGCCGCACCAACACCATTGTCACTGTGCAGACCTGGACGGTGACCTGGGCCGAAGAGGTGCCGCCCGCCGACCCCGCGCCGGCTGCGCTGCCCGCCCCCGCCTCAGCCGCGCCGGCGCCCGAAGCCCCGTCAGAACCGCTCAACCCTGGCCCCACGCCGCCCGGCGCCCAAACATTATGTCCGTCACTAGGACCCTAGATTTACTGCCACGTGTTTTTGCGGTTTTTGGCCGAAAAACCACTACTGCCACTACTGCCACACGAAAACTGACACCCCCCGCAATGACCGTGCAAACTTGTCATAAAATGACAGCCGTATGGGGCCTGGGTGTGAGCCGGCCCAGCCGGCGATAGCTCGCCCCCAAACTGAATTGCTCCCGCGCGCCGAGCCTCGCTCGGCGCGCATCCCTTTTTGGGCTTAAACTATAAGTCGAATCGATAGCGCCCTGAGCCAGCATGGACGAACCAACTCTTCTTAACCATTTGCGCACATTGGTCGACACCCGCCTGATCACGGCCGCATCGCCGGAGGCGTTTGAGTTTCGGCACGCCCTGACGCGCGAGGCCGTCTACTCCACTCTGTTGAAGCGCCAGCGCGTTGTCTACCACGGCCTGGTGGCGGATATTCTGGAGGCCCAAAACAGCGCCGCCGGGCCGGGCGCGGCGCGGGCGGCCGACCTGGCCTTTCACTACCGCGAGGCCGGCAACTGGCCCAAAGCGCTGGCCTATGCCCACCAGGCTGGTGAGCAGGCGCAAAAAATGTACGCCTCGCGCGAGGCTGCCGAACACTTCAGCCATGCGCTGACGGCCGCGGCCCAGCTCGGCCAGGCGCCCAACCCGGGCCTGCTGCGCGGGCGCGGCCAGGCCTATGAAACCCTGGGAGAATTCGAGGCAGCTCGCGCCGACTATGAGCACGGGCTCAGCGCGGCCCGCGCGGCAGGCGCCGCGCGAGCGGAATGGCAGGCCTTGCTGGATCTGGGTTTCCTGTGGGCCGGGCGCGACTACGCGCGCACGGGCGATTATTTTCAACAGACGCTGGCGCTGGCGCCATCCATCGGCGACCCGCTGGCAGTGGCCCAGAGCCTGAACCGCCTGGGCAACTGGCTGGTCAACACGGGCCGGGTGGAGGCGGGCTTGCCTTTGCACGCCCAGGCCCTGGCGATCTTCAAAGCCCAGGGCTCGGCCGAGGGTATGGCGGCCACGCACGATCTGCTGGCGCTCAGTTACGGCTTCAGCGGCAATGTGGCGGCCTCCATCGAGCACGCCGAACAGGCCGTCTCACTTTTTCGACAGGCGGGCAACAAGCCGGGCCTGATTGCCAGCCTGGGAAATTACAACAGCCTGGCGCACACGGGCGATGTGCTGCCCTGGGCGGCGCTGCTGACGCTGCCGTACTGCCGCCAACTGGCAGACGAGGCCGTGGACCTGGTGCGCGAAATTGGCTGGCTGGCGGGGCTGGCCGAGGTGCAGTGGTTGTCCAGCCTGACCCTGGCAATTTTCGGGCAATTGGGGGAAGCGCTGGCCTGGGCCAACGACGCGCTGCGCACCGCCAGCGACATCGATCACCGGCAATGGATCGCGGCCGGCCATTTTGTGCTCGGCTACGTTTACCTGCTGCTGCTTGAACCGGACACCGCCGCCAGCCATCTGGAGGCCGCCCGCGGCCTGGGCCAGGCGCTGGGCTCAACCTGGTGGATCGGCTATAGCGTCGCCTTTCTGGCTTTCGCCCGGGTGCTTCAGGGCCGCGCCCCGGAGGCGCAGGCCGAGCTGCAATCGGCCGCGGCCGCCATGGGCCTGCCGGCTGGCTGGATGATGCAGATACCGCAGGCGCTAATCCAACGCTATTTGATCTGGGCCTGGGGCGAAACGGCCCTGGCCCAAGGCCAGCCGGCCGAAGCGCTGGCAGTGGCCGAGCGCCTGATCGACAGCGCCATCAATCCAGACGGCCGCCCGCTGCCGCATCTGCTGAAATTCAAGGCGGAAGCGCTGATGGCCCTGGGACACCTGGTCGAGGCCGAGGGCGCGCTGAGCCAGGCGGCGGAGGCCGCGCGCCAGAACGAGACCCGGCCCATCCTGTGGCAAATTGAAGCGGCCCGCGCCAGGCTGGCGACCTTGCAAGGCCGCCCGGCCGAAGCGCAGCAAGCGCGTGAGGCGGCGCAAGCGGTCATGGAAGACTTAGCCAACACCCTCGACCCGCCGCTGCGGGATGGCTTCCGCGCGCGCTCGCTCGGCCAACTCATTCGAGTCAATCCGCCCTGGCGGTCTGGTTAGCCGCCTCTACTCGCCCGGCGTCAGCTCTCGCTGAACATAGGCTGGCACACCATAGGCCACCACACCCGGCGGCAGGTTGCGCGTGACCACCGAGCCGGAGCCGACGAATGTGTTCTCGCCGATCTCGATGCCCGACAGAATGGTGGCGCCGCTGCCGATCCGGCAGCCACGGCGGAAGATAGGCGGCGCCAGGACCTGATCGGGCCGGCGCCAGCGCATTTCTTTGTCGTTAACGGTCGCGACCCGCGCGCCGATATCCACGCCATCCTCGATCAGGCAGGCGACGGTGATGTGGGTCAGCGAGGAGATGCGCACGTTGTCGCCAATCTGAACCAGCCGCTCGATGATCGTCCCGTGCGATAAAACGCTGCGGCGGCCGATGCGCACCCCGCGCCGCAGGACGACATTGTGGCCGATGACCGACTGCTCGCCGATGGCGGCGCCGGAGCAAATGATCACGCCCTCGCGCACCAGGGCGCCGGCGGCGATGGTGACAGGCCCCCAGTGCTGGCCATCATCCTCGTAAGGCACAATCCGCACGCCGTCCGCCACCTGGGCGGTGTCGTCCATCTGCAAAAATCCAGCCGCAATGGCCTCGGCCGGCGGATAGCTCTTTAGAATCGTCACCAGAATCTCCGGCTGATCAGCGGTTCGGCGTTCCCGGCCGACGGCCGGCCGCGGCCCAGGGCCGCCTCATACAGGTCATCGCCCAGCACCGCGCGCGCCACCTGGCTGCGCAGCACATCGGTCGCGCCGCCGGCGATGCGCAGCGACTGCAGGTCGCGCAGGCGCTGCTCCAGGTCAAGCAGGGTGGTGTGGCTGCGGGCGCCGTGCACTCGCATGGCCCAGTCCGTGGCCGCTAAGGCCGCCTCAGTCGCCTCAGCCTTGGCCATGGCGGCGTCGGCAAAAGCTGGCTGGCGGGCATCGATCCGGGCGGCGGTGGATTGCACGAGCAGCCAGGCCATGTGCAGCCGGGCCACGTGTTCAGCCAAAGCCTGCTGCAAATGCGTGAAGCGGCCAATCGGCCCGCCAAAGGCCTGGCGCTGGCGCAGCCAGACGACGGCCTGCTCCAGCGCGCCGCGCCCGCAACCGATGGCGGCCGCCGCCATGGCCGTGCGCCAAAAGGTGAAGTGGCGCACGAAGAGTTGGAAGCCCTCGCCCTCGCCGCCCACCCGCGCGCGCAGCGGCACACACACGTCTTCCAGCGCCAGGCCGCCAAAGGAGGCGCCCCGCAAGCCAGTGGTCTCCAGGTCCAGGATCCGCAGCCCGGGACTCTCGATCGGCAGCAAGAACGCCGTCAGGGTTCGCTCGCTGCCTGGCCGCAGCGCCTGGGCAAAGACGACCACATGGTTGGCCTGGTGCAGGCGGGCCACGAAACGTTTTTGGCCGTTCAACACATAGCCGCCATCCGGCGTCGGGCGGGCCTCGGTGGTCAGGCCATGCAAATCCGAGCCGGCCTCGTCTTCGGTGATGGCGACCGCCACATAGGCCGCGCCGGTCGCTACCGCGCGCAGCACCTCATCAAAATTGCGCGTGCGCGCTTCGGCCAGGATGCGGCTATAGCCGGCGCCGGGCACATCGCGCAGGTCGAGCGCCAGCCGGCCGCAATAAGCGAAGAGCGGCATCATCACGCTCGCCGAGCAGCCGCCGCCGCCCACGCGCAGCGGCAGGTCGGCCCCGGGCAGGCCGCTGGCCCGGGTGTGCTGCCGCCAGGCAAACGCGCTGCGCTGCCCCGGCGTGCCCGCCAGCGCCGTTTCGGCCGCCATCAGGGCCGCCATGTAGGCGGACTCGTCGGTCATGTGTTTGAAGGGTCCTGCGGCGCGGCTAGGGCTGGCCGGCCTGGGCGGCCAGCTGCATCAACTGGCGCACGCTGTTACCCAGCGACAGCTCGGTGGTCGCCAGTTGATAAGCATTTTCAGCCAGGGCGCGGCGCTCGCTTTCATGGTCCAGGTAATACAAAATCGTCTCCGCCAACTGCTCCGGCGGCGCCACGGCATAATGCACGCCAGCCTGATAGCGCGAGACATGCGTCCTAAAAGGCTCGGAGACAACCAGCGATCGATTGCCAGCCACCGTGTGAAAGCGGAATGCGAAGCCGCTATTGTACCATCGGGTTTTAAGATTGAGCGTGATTTTTGCGCGGTTGAGCAGGCGCGTGCGTTCCTCGCCAAAGATGAACGGCCGCTCCACGCCGTCGGCCATAAACATTTGAACACCACGCCGGCCAAGCTGGGCGCGCACCTCGTCCAGGAGACGCGAGCGACGGGCATTGCGCCGCTGGCCCATCCACAGCGCCGGAATGTCGCGCTCGAGCCCCAGATCGGCGTGCCACAGGGGC
>JAYTFQ010000845.1:0-7036 GCA_043734225.1 Anaerolineales bacterium
GCTGGGCGCTGCGAGCTATTTAGGGCTCTTCGCGCCCAGCCACCTCCCGTGTACCCTTCAATAGGGTCCAAATCTGTCCAGCCCAAAGGGCGCACTCCATCCATTAGCCTTATCTAAACCGTATTGAGACTAAATTGCACGCTCCATCTCACCCTTAGGCTTAACTAAGCCGTGTTTGGTTTCAACTGCTCGGCAGGCTGCCGCCCCCACCGAATGTCCTCTATCACATTATGTCCGTCATTGCCTCTGGCAGCCGCTGCCACTGCTTTTTGCCGTTTTTGGCCGAAAAGCCACTACTGCCACTACTGCCAGATGAAAACTGATACCCCCACGCCTTGGCGCTGGCAAGCTGCATTATGTCGCTCGCCGCTTCAATTGCTGCTTCCCGAAGGGGACAGCTCCCCCGAACCCTTGTCTCCCTGCCTCCTGCCTTCTGCTTACTGCCTTTTGCCCCAGCGCCGCTTCATTTGCCGCTTTCCGCCGCTTGCGCCGCTTGCGCCGCTTTAAAAAACATAGGGGGTAGCGCCGGCCCCAGGGTCGCCCCTGGCACAGGATGCTTATGCTGGCGCGGCCGTTGGCCGAATTGGCTCGATCGGGCAGGGCGCGCTGGCGGGCACACGCCAGGTCCGTTATAAATCGGTTTGCATTTTGTTTGAAACTGACTATCCTAAATCGAGTCTTGGGCTGAAGGGCGGGGGGCCAGGCCCGAGGCACTGTTCCGCTTGGAGGCGACCATGTCACAACGAAAACCCGCGGCCCTGGCGCTGCTGCTCATTTCCAGCCTGGTGCTGGCCGCCTGCCGGCCGGCTGGCCAGCCCTTCACCTGCACCGATACCATCGGCTGCCTGACCATCGCCCCCAGTGCGCCGGTGCACCTGGCCTATGCCATGGTCATCTCGGGCGCCAACGAAAGCCTGGGCGTCGATTCGCGCCGCGGCATCGAGCTCGCCATCGACGATAAGAACGGCGCCCTGCTCGGGCACCCCATCCAGCTCAGCGGGGTGGATACGCTCTGCAATCCTGCCGGCGGGCAGGCTGCCGCCACAGCCCTGGCGGTGGACCAGACCATCGCCGGCATCATCGGGCCGTCATGCTCCAGCGAGGCCGCCGTGGCCGCGCCCATCCTGTCGGATGCCGGCTTCACCCTGATCTCCCCCTCGGCCACCGCGCCCGGCCTCACCGATCCGGCCGCGCGCGCGCCCGGCTTCTTCCGCACCGCGCACAACGACGCGGTGCAGGGCGCCACCGCCGCCGAGTTTGCCTACAACGTCCTGGGCGTGCGCAAGGCGGCCACGGTCAATGACGGCAGCAACTACACCGCCAGCCTGGCCAAGGTATTTGCCACGCGCTTTCACGAGCTGGGCGGGCAGATCATGGGCGACGCCGTCGTCAAGCCAGATGCCACCGATCTCTCCCAGGCCGTCCACGAGATGGAGATTGGCGCACCCGACCTGATTTATTACCCGATCTTCATCGCCGCCGGCGGCTTCCTCACCGTGCAGATCAAGGCCAGCGCCTTGCTGACCAAGGCCAGGCTGATGGGCGCGGATGGACTGTTCTCGCCCGATTTCCTCAAGGCCGCCGGCGACGCCGCCAAAAACATGTATGAATCCAGCCCGGACTTTTCGGCCTTCGGCCCCGCTTACCAGGACTTTCTCACCAAGCACCAGAAGAAATATGGCGAGAAGCCGGCCTCGGTCTTCCACGCGCATGCCTACGACGCCACCAATCTCCTGTTGGCCGCCATCGAGAAAGTGGCCGTGCAGGACCCGGATGGCACGCTGCACATCGGCCGCCAGGCCCTGCGCGACGCGGTCCAGGCCACCCAGGGCTTTAAGGGCCTCACCGGCACGCTCACCTGCAATGAGACCGTCGCTGGCAAGAAGAACCCCGGCGACTGCGGCGACCCGCACATCGCCGTCTACCAGATCGTCAGCACCGACCCGGCCAGTTGGAACCCGGGCACGGCCGCGGACGCCAACCCCAAGAAAATCTACCCCTGACCTCGCAGCGCGTGGCGCGTCAGCAGCGCCACCGCGATCAGGATCAGCGCGCCGCCCACCAGGCTGAGCGGCTTGAGCGTCTCGCCCAGCAGCGCCGCTGCCAACAGCACCGTCACGGCCGGCTCCAGCGTGGAAAGCAGCGCGGCGTTGGTCGGCCCGATCCGCTCCAGCCCGGTCAAAAATGTCAGCACTGGCACAACCGTTGCAAGGATAACGATGGCGGCGATCGTGCCCCAGCCGGCCGGGCTGGCCGGCCAGTGCGGCCCGCCAACCAGCATCAGCAGGCCCGAGGCCGCGCCGGCCGAGCCGAAGATGAGCGTCGAGGCCAGCAGCGGCGACACCTGCCGCAGCACCTGGGTGCCGACCAGAATGTAGACCGAGTAGATCAGGGCGGCGGCGATGGCCAGCAGCATCCCAATCAGTTGGCCGCCTTCCGGCCCCACGGTCAGCGCCAGGCCAAACACGGCCAGCGCCAGCGCCCAGGCCGTGGCTCGAGTGATTTTCTGGCGCAGCACGGTCGCCGACAGCACGGCCACAAAGATGGGGTAGAGGTACAGCAGCAGCGCCACCAGCCCGGACGAGGCGTATTTGAGCGCGGTCAGATAGGCCATGGCCTGGCCCACATAGCCGATGGCGCCCATGCCCACCAGCCGCAGCACCGCCGAAGCCGGCGGGCGGGCCTGCCGCCGCGCGATCAGGACGGGCGCCAGCACCAGCGCCGCCAGCGAAAATCGCAGAAACAGGATAGTGGGCGCGTCCAGCCCGTCGGCGTAGGCATACCGGCCCAGGATGGCCAGCGTGCCAAATGAGGCGGCGGAAATGGCGACCAGAACGATGCCGAGCAGACGGTTCATAGACTCCGTGGATGCTGGAACTCCCCCGCGGACTTGATGTGGCGGCGATTAAGCGGATGATGTAAACTATGCGCGCGTCATTATCGCATGTGGCGGGGGAACCTTTGGACGAGACTCACGTTTATAATCAGGCTATCTCTGCCATTGAAGCCGGTGACCGTCCGCTGGCGCGGCGCTTGCTGGCCGAGCTGGTGCGGGCCAATGGGCGTCACGAGCAGGGCTGGCTGCGTTTGGCCACCGTGGTGGACGACCGCCGCCAGATCGCCGATTGCCTGCGGCGCGTGCTGGCGCTGAACCCGAATAATGTCACCGCGCGCGAGTGGCTGGAGCAGGTGGAGCGCCCGCTCAACCAGACCTCTGAGCTGCGCGCCGGCATGGCCGGCATCCTGTTTGACGACGACATCAAGCTCGCCGAGCCTGGCGACGAGGAGCGGCCCGTGCCGCGCCTGGGCCAATATCTGCTGGATTACCAATTTATCAGCGGCGAGCAATTGCGCTCGGCCCTGGTGGCCCAGCGCGCCTCCATTTCGGGTGGACACCCGCGCCGCCTGGGTGATATCCTTTTGGAGCAGGGCGCGCTCAGCTCCGACCGGCTGGATTTTGCCGTGCGCGAGCAGCACCGCAGCTTTTACAGCCTGTTTG
Source organism: Anaerolineales bacterium (assembly GCA_043734225.1). Taxonomy (GTDB): domain Bacteria; phylum Chloroflexota; class Anaerolineae; order Anaerolineales; family UBA6663; genus JAYTFQ01. The sequence continues at coordinate 3,500 of JAYTFQ010000845.1, forward strand.
ACGAATAGTTCCCGGGCGCAACCCGCGCCGGGCGGTTACGTATTGGTGTTTGGATCGGCTAGCGCATCCGTGAAATTGGCGTTGTTGGCAGAGGTGATGTGATGGAAGAAAAACACAACTGGCTTGGGCCGTACATGCCGGAAGGCAACTTATTTCGCGAAGTCATCCAGCAGATCAAGCTGGCGTGCAACCTGGTTCTGGACCCGCGCGTCCACCCGCTGACCAAGCTTATCCCGGTGGCGGCGGTGGCCTATCTGCTGCTGCCCACCGATCTGATCCCGGATATCATCCCGATCCTGGGCCAGGCCGACGATGTGATGGTGCTGATGCTTGGGCTGCGTTTGTTCTTTGAGTTCTCGCCTAACGCGGTGGTGGAAGAGCACCTAAAAAAGCTGGTGGCGCACGTGAAGGGCAACTGGTCGGTGGTGGACGACACGCCCGCGCCCGGCGCCCCGCCGGCCGAAAACGGCGAAGTGATTGACGACGGCAAATAGGGCTCAGCGGACCGGGCGCGGCCTAGAACGGCAGCGCGATCTTTTGGAACACCAGCAGGGCGAAGCAGCCCAGCACGGTCACGTTTAGGAACAACACCACCGCCAGCAAAAAGCGCTGCGCCGGTGACAGCCCCAACAGCGGCCGGGCGGTAGTGGGCGCCGCTGCGCGCGCGCGCACTTTCGGCTCAACCGGGGCGGGCACATCATCGCTCAAAAACTCGGCCTGCTCGGCGCTTTTCTGGCGTAAATTATCAAACATCGCAACCCTCCATGAGTGCCGGCGGCCAGCCGGCATTCTCGTTTTCTAAGGCGCGGCCTGTCGCAGGCGCACGTCCCCGGCCAACACCCGTATCCGTTCGCCCGTTTCCAAAACCACCACCAGGGCCCCATCCGGGTCGGCGCCTTCCGCCTGGCCGGTTATCTCTCCGGCCGGCATGCGCACCACCACCCGCTCGCCCAGCCAAACCAGCCGCGCGGCCCAGTCGTGGTACAGCGCAGCCGCGTCGGGTGCGGCCACGGCCGGATAACGCGCTTCCATCCGCTGCAGGATGGCCCGCAGCAGGATCAAACGATCAAGCGGGCGTCCGGCCTGGGCGCTCAGCGCGGTGGCCGGAAAGTCAACATCCGCCGCCGGGGGGGCCGCGTCCACATTGATCCCAATACCCACCACCGCAAAATCCAGGCTCTGCTGGCTGTCCGCCGGCTGGCCGATGGACTCCACCAAAATCCCGGCCGTCTTTTGCCCGGCCACCAGGATGTCGTTCGGCCACTTCAGCGTGGCCGGCACGTCGGCCACCTGCTCGATGGCCTCGCACACCGCCAGCCCGGCCAGCATGGTCAGGCGCACGGCCTGCGCGGCCGATACCGCCGGGCGCAGCACCAGGCTGAAGGCCAGGGCGCTGCCCGGCGGGGTGATCCAGCGCCGCCCGGCGCGGCCACGGCCGGCGGTTTGGGTCTCGGCCACCACCAGCAGCCCCTCCGGCGCGCGCCCCTGGGCCAGCCGGCGCGCCTCATCGTTGGTGGAGCCAATCGCCTGGTACAGGTAAACCGGGTGACCGAAGCGCAGGCCCGTCAGCCGGTGCAGCACATTTTGGGCATGGAGCGGCTCGGACACGATCTGAATTGTAATTCCGATTTACCCCACTGCCAATGTCTGCTACAATTTCCATCACTGAGCGGTAAACAGCATGCAGTACCTGTGGTCCCCCTGGCGAATGGCCTATTTGCGCAATGAAACCACTGCCGGCACCGGAGGTAGCGGCACGGGCTGCATCTTTTGCGATAAACCCGCGGAACACCAGGACGCCCAAAATCTGATCGTGCATCGCGGGCAGTTGGCCTATGTCATCCTGAACCTTTACCCCTACAACAACGGGCACATGCTGATTGTGCCTTACCAGCACACGGCCAGCCTGGAAGCGCTGGCGGCGCCCGCGCTGGCTGAACTGATGCGGCTGAGCCAGCAGGCGCTGGCGGCGCTGCGCGCCATGTACGCGCCGCACGGCTTCAACCTGGGCATGAACCTCGGCGCGGTGGCCGGCGCCGGCATTGCCGACCACCTGCACCTGCACGTCGTGCCGCGCTGGGCGGGCGACAGCAATTTTATGACCGCGTTGGCCGCCACGCGCGTCATCCCCGAAGACCTGAAAGTCACTTATCAACTGGCGGTCAAACACTGGCCGGCCGATGAGGCCTAGCCGCCTGGCTTGAGCGCTGATGCCAACCGACGAACGCAAGCCCAACGATGCCCTGATCCTTTCCGGCGCGCGCACGCCCATTGGCAAGTTCATGGGCGCGCTGGCGGCCGTGCCCGCGCCGCGCCTGGGCGCCGTGGCCATCCAGGCGGCGGTGGAACGCGCCGGCATCGACCCGGCTCAAATCGACGAAGTGATCATGGGCCAGGTGGTGGCCGCCGGCAGCGGGCAAGCCCCGGCGCGCCAGGCCGGCATCCATGCCGGACTGCCGGCGGAAGTCGGCGCGTTCTCGCTCAACAAAGCCTGTGGCTCTGGTCTGCAAGCGGTCATGCTGGCGGCGCAGGCCATCCGCGCCGGCGATGCGGCCTTGATGGTGGCCGGCGGCATGGAGAGTATGAGCCGCGCGCCCTATCTGTTGCCGCACGCGCGCGAGGGACAGCGCTTTGGCAACCAGGAGGCGCTGGATGCGCTGATCAGCGATGGCCTGTGGTGCTCGCTGGAAGACTGGATGATGGGCGACGCGGCCGAATGGATTGCCAATGAATACGAAGTGACGCGCGAGGCGATGGATCGCTTCGCGCTGGAGAGCCACCAAAAGGCCGTGGCGGCGGCGGACGCGGGCAAATTCGCGGCCGAGATTGCGCCGGTGACGGTGGATCTGGCGGGCGGACGGCAAGTGCGGGTGACAGCCGACGAGGGCCCGCGCCGCGACACCTCGCTGGAAGCCCTGGCGCGGCTGCGGCCGGCGTTCCAGAAAGACGGCAAGGTGACGGCTGGCAACGCGCCCGGCTTGAACGATGGCGCGGCGGCGCTGGTGCTGGCCTCCCGCGCCCAGGCCGCGGCGCTGGGGCGGGCGCCGCTGGCGCGCGTGGCCGGCTACACCCACGCGGCGGTGGCGCCCAAAGAACTGTTTATCGCGCCCGCCGTCGCCATCCCCAAATTGCTGGCGCGCATCGGCTGGACCCTGGCCGACCTGGATCTGATCGAGCTGAATGAGGCCTTTGCCGCCCAGGTACTGGCCGACGGCTATGCTCTGGCCGAGCGCGGCTGGGATTGGGGCAAGGTCAACGTCAACGGCGGCGCCATCGCGCTGGGCCATCCGGTGGGCGCCAGCGGCGCGCGGGTGCTGGTGACCCTGCTCAACGCCCTGCGCGACCGCGGGCTGCGGCGCGGGCTGGCGGCGCTGTGCCTGGGCGGCGGCGAGGCCGTGGCGTTAGCGGTCGAAATCGAAGACTAGTTATAACTGTCCTGCCTTGCAGCGCGGACAGTTCGCTGTGAACAGGGTCATCAAGGAAGTTGAAGTCGAACTGGATGCCGTGGCCAGACACCTGAAGGTTTCTGGCCACGGC